>CAZAFS010000038.1:0-15876 GCA_964484165.1 uncultured Opitutaceae bacterium
CTTTCGGCGGATTTCGCCGGCCAAGGACATCGACGGCCTCGGCACCATGAACCTCGGCAAAATCGCGCAGGACGACGACACGGGCTTTGTGCCCTGCACCGCCGCCGGGATCATGGAATTGCTGCACCGCTCCGGCGTGGCGGTGGCCGGCCGGCATGTCGTCGTGCTGGGCCGGAGCCTCCTCGTGGGCAAGCCCTTCGCCCTGCTGGCCCTGCAAAAAAGGGCCTGGGCCAACGCCACCGTGACGGTGTGCCACTCGCAGACCACCGGCCTGCCCGCCCTCACCCGCCAAGCCGACGTGCTGATCGCGGCGATCGGCCGGCCCGAGTATGTCACGGCCGACATGGTGAAGCCGGGGGCCGTCGTGATCGATGTCGGCATCAATCGCGTGACCGACCCCACCCGGAAATCCGGCTACCGCCTTGTGGGCGACGTGCATTTCGCCTCGGTGGCGCCGATCGCCGGCAAGATCACCCCCGTGCCCGGCGGCGTCGGGCCCATGACCGTCGCCATGCTGATGAAAAACACCCTCAAGGCGTACCGGCAGCAGCATCCCGCCTGAGCCCGCCCACGGCAATCTTGCCACCGCGGCCAACTTCCGCTTCTATCCCCTGAACATGTCCGTGCCCAAGATCCTGGTCGTGGACGACCAGCCCATCAACGTCCAGCTCCTCAAACGGAAATTGGAACGGGAGAGGATGCAGGTGACGGCCGCCTATTCGGGCCAGGAAGCGCTGGACCTGGTGCGGCAGGAGAAGCCCGACCTGATTTTGCTCGACGTCATGATGCCGGAAATGGACGGCATCCAGGTGTGCCAGCGCCTGCAGGCCGACGAGGAAACCCGGTCCATCCCCATCATCTTCGTCACCGCGCGCAATTCGAAGGAGGGCAAGCTGGAGGGCCTCGGAGTCGGCGCGGTGGACTACATCACGAAGCCCATCGATCTCGACGAGACGCTGGCCCGTGTCCAGACCCAGCTGCGTTTCGCCGCCATCAACCGGGAGATCGTCGACCTGCAGCACCGCCTCGCCGAGGCCCGCCGCGCCGCCACCATCGGCGCCGTCACCCAGGGCATCGCCCATAATCTCAACAATCTCCTCGGCGTGGTGATCGGCTATCTCGACCTGATCAAGACCTACCACGACAAGCCGGAACTGGTGAAAAAGAACGTGCAGAGCGTCGAGGATGCCGTGAACCGCATCGTCTCCATCGTCCGACAGCTCAGTTCGCTGGTGGTGAAGACGCGGCTGCCCGTCACGAAGGTCAAGTTGCAGCAGATCCTCGAGGGCAGCGTGCAGCGCTACCAGGCGGACAACCGGATCACGCAGCCGGTCACGCTCAACAATCCCCTCGGGGACCTCGTGGTGGAAACCCATGTCGAGGCGTTTGAAGAGGTGCTGTCCAAGATCCTCATCAATGCGTGGGAGGCGTACGCCGACGACACGCCGGCGGAACAGCGGTTCATCGCCATCACGACCGAGCTGGTGGACCGCGAGGAGGACCGCCGTTTCGTGCAGATCAAGGTGGAGGATCACGGCCAGGGCATCGACCCCGAGATCCGCGATCAAATGTTCGAACCCTTCATCAGCACCAAGCGCACGGTGGGGGTGGGCATGGGCCTCACGGTGGCGCGGCACGCCCTGCGCAACATGGGGGGTGACGTGACCATGGCGGACCGCACAGGCGGCGGCACCGTGGCCGTTCTGCTCCACCCGCTCGAGCAGAAGCGCCGGCGGATCGTGGAGGGGTGAGGGCCTGACAAGCATTTGCGCATGGCCCGCTTCGCGTTCATTGGCGCCGGTCGCATGGCCTCGGCCATGGTCGGCGGACTCCTCGCCCGGAAAGCGGCCGCGCCCGCCGACATCGCCTGCCTTGGGGGCAACGACGAGACCGCGCCAACGCTGGCCCGGCGCACCGGCATCACCGCCGCAGCCGATCCCGCCGCGCTGCTGATCGGGGCGGACACGGTGGTGCTGGCCTGCAAACCCCAGCAGCTGGCCGGCCTCGACCCCCGCCTCGGCGAGCTCACCGCCGGCCGGCTGGTCATCTCCATTTTGGCCGGCACCCGCCTGGCGCGCCTGGCCGGCACCTTTCCCCGCGCCCGCAACCTGGTGCGCGCCATGCCCAACACGCCCGGGCAAATCGGCGCGGGCATCACCGGCTGGTGCGCCCGGCAGGCGCTCAGCGCGGGCGACCGCCGGCTGGTCGACACCGTGCTCGGCTCCCTGGGTCAGGTCGTCGAATTGGAGGAAAAATTCCTGGACGCGGTCACCGCTCTGAGCGGCAGCGGCCCGGCCTATCTGTTCGAATTTGTCGCCGCGTTGCGCGAGGGCGGCGTGGCCGCCGGCCTCGCCCGCGACGTGGCGGCGAGACTCGCCCAGGAAACCGTCCTCGGTGCGGCGCGTCTGCTCGCCGAGACCGGGGCCGAGCCCGAGGCGCTGCGCGATCAGGTCACCTCCCCGCACGGCACCACCTACGCCGGCCTGCAGGTCATGGCCGCCCGCGGCTTCCGCGCGATGGTGAAGGAGACCATTCTCGCCGCCAAGGCGCGCTCGGAGGAGCTGTCGCGGGAATCCTGAGCCCGGATGAGTGCGGCGTGCCAGACCGGATTTCGGATACCGGATGCCGGAGAGTCCGGGATCTCCGATCGCCTGGCTTTCCGGTTTCCGGCTCCCGGTTTCCGCGACAGGCATCTCGGAGGAATGCTTCCATGAGCACGCCGGGCTTGGGGCGCGTCCTCGTCACGGGTGGCGCGGGCTTCATCGGCAGCGCGCTGGTGTGGGCGCTCAATCGGCGCGGCTGCACGGACATCCTTGTCACCGATTTTCTTGAGAGGGACAAGACGTGGCGGGGCCGGGTGCCGCTCGACGCCGGCCGGGAGGATCGGCGGCGCAACCTCCGGGCGCTAAAGTTCAAGGACTACGTCGAGGCCGATGTCTTCCGGACGCGCCTGTCGGCCCAGGCCGGGGCCTTCGGCCGCTTCGGCACCGTTTTCCACCTCGGAGCGTGCTCGGCCACCACCGAGCGCAACGAGGCCTTTCTCGCGGACAACAACTTCGCCTACACCCGGGACCTGGCGGCGTGGGCGCTGGCGCAGGGGGCGCGTTTCATTTACGCCTCATCCGCGGCGACCTACGGCGACGGCACCGCCGGCATGGACGACCGGGACGACGATCTGGCCCGCCTGCAGCCGCTCAACCCCTACGGCCAGTCCAAGCATCGGTTCGATCTCTACGCGCAGCGCGAGGGTCTGCTCGGCCGCATCGTCGGCCTGAAATATTTCAATGTCTTCGGACCGAACGAGGATCACAAGGGCGACATGCGCTCCCTCGTGCACAAGGCCCACCAGCAGATTCTCGCCGGCGGCCGGGTGCGGCTCTTCAAGAGCCACCGCCCCGAATACAAGGACGGGGAGCAGCGCCGTGATTTCCTCTACGTCAAGGATGCCGTCGAGATGACGCTGCATTTCGCCGAGGAGGCGACGGGCGCCGCCGGACTCTACAACATCGGTTCGGGCGAAGCCCACACCTGGCTGGAACTCGTGTCGCCCATCTTCGCCGCCCTGGGCCGGCCCCCGCAAATTGAATTCATCGACATGCCCGAGGGGCTGCGCGACCGCTACCAGTATTTCACCCAAGCCAACATCACCAAGCTGCGCCAGACCGGCTACACTGGGCCAATCAAACCGCTGGCCGAGGCCGTCACCGATTACGTGAAGAACCACCTCGTCCCCGGGAAACGGCTCGGCGAGTGAATGCAGCAGCCAAGGGCGGCGCCCTGCGCAGAGGACTCGCTCCCCGGTAGCCCGAAGGCGCCCTGCCGCAAGTTCCCGGCCCTGCACCCCCATCTGCCGCCGCGTTTCCCGATCCTGGCGGTGCGGCACCATGCGGTGGTGGCTTTCACTTCTGCAGGGAGGAATCCATCCGCTGATAGAGAATGATGTGCTGCCCGAAAAGGTCGAACTCGTCGATTTGCCGCATGTGGGCGTCGCACCAGGATTTGGTCGTCGGCATCAGGGCGCGGAGTTCGCGATCCCAGGGATAACCGATCATGGGGCCTGCCACGGTGATATACATGAAGTCGGTGTTTTCCAGGCGCTCCATGATCAGCGCTTCCGGCGCCTCGGCAATGCCGAGCGGCATCGTCATCTGGAACGGAAGCCACACATGTTTGCGCTCGTAGCAGATCACCCGCAGGACCTGGGCGTCCAGGCAATCAGTCACCTGATCACATCCGATGCGCGGGGCGGCCAGACCGGCGGCGCGGGCGCGGGCGTAGATCAGGTCGCTCAACGCCAGCACCCGGCGGGCGCCGGCTTCGAATTCCGGCGAGTTGGGATTGCGCCCCATGTGCACGGCGAAAAAGCCGGCCCCCGCCAAAAGCGTGGCCGCGGCGACCGCCGCCGACAGGCGGCGCGGCGCATACCGCAGCAGCTGGTGCCAGCCGGCCAACACGGTGACCACCGCCCCCGGCAGAACGGCGGAGAGCACGACGAAGGACTTTGCGGGCTGCGCGGCGAGCACGAACGCGGGGGCGAGCAAAAAGATCATCCCGAGAACGCCGGCGGCATGACGGCGGAGCGGCGCAGGAGAAACCGGTTGCGACCGGCGGAAAAGCACGAGCGCACCGGCAAGCAGGCCCGAGATCGCCAGCACCCAGGCGACCCAAAACAGACCCAGCTGCCGGGTGCCCAAGTTCCGCACCAGCCATGCCAGCGAGGCTCCCGGCCCCAGACCGGAATTGCGGATCGAACTCTCGGGGCCAAAGAAATGGCCGATCCAGTAGTAGTCCCAGATCGTGCGGCGATTGCTCCAGAATGCGGGCCCGGCCACCACGCCGGCGATGGCCGCGGCCGACAGCAGGTGGCGGACGCGCCGGCGGCGCTCCGCCCCGGCGAGAATCCAGACCAGCAGGGCCGCGAAGATCAAAGCCAGATAGCTGCCGGTGAGGAAACGGGTGAGCAGGGTCAACCCGACCGCGCCGCCGAACAGCAGGGACGGACCGAGCCGGCGAAAGCCTTCGGTGCCCAGGGCGACGGCCAGGGTCACGCCCAGCGCGCTGGCCGCCATCCAATCAAGACGAAAGTCGAAAGCCGAGCCCTGTTGCACCGTCCACGGAGAAGCCAGCGCGAGGAGCAGCCCCGCACCGGTCCAAGCCAGGGGCCGGGACCCGAACGCCCGACGGACGGCCAAGAACAACGCCGTCTGCCACGTCAGAAAAGCGATGGCGTTGACCGCCAGGGCCGCGCTGCGCGAGGGACCGGCGACGCTGAACGCCAGCACCGCAAAGAAATCGTGCATCACCCCTTGGGCCGCCCGGCTGGTGAGGCTCTGCCAGAGGGCGCTCCCGAGACCGTGCAGGCGGAACTGCTCGAATCTGAGATACGATTCGGTGAGGTATTGAATCTGATCGTTCCAGCGCGGATAGATCCACGTCTGGTGCTTCGCGCCCACCAGGTCGAACGCCAGGAATTCAGCGACCAGCAGCAGCGCAAACGCCGGATATTCCAAGCGCCAGGCGCGCGCCCGGTCGTTGAGCGGGGACGATGGGAGATTCATCGCGAATCTTTCTAACCTGATCCGCAGGCGGAGGCGGGCGCTCATCCCGGCTGGATTCATTCGGTGGTGAAAATGAGGCGCACGGTCTGGCGGCCTGGGCGGTGGAAATGAATAAGTGCTTTCGTCCGGGCCGCAATGGGAGGCGAACCAAACGGTGCCCCTGGAGATTGGCACGCCAGCCGGGCCGCCGTCCATCCGGATCGACTTCACCGCTCAGCGGCTGACGGCCCATGGCGGGCGGGCCATCGGCCGCTGTCTGGGCCGCCAAAAGGTCTGCGCGGCTTCCGGCTTGGCGGCTCCATCTTCTTGCCAAACTCGCTGCCCCCGCCCCACTGCCGTGCCGTTGGCTCCCTTTCAGCCTGAGTCCCCGACCCTGCCTTCTCCCACGTCAACTGCCTGAGTCCGACTCAGGGTATCTTCAGCAACTCTTCGGGCGTCCAGGGTCCGGTGCGGTCGGCGACGGCGGCCCTGGTTTCCTTGACCTTGTCCGGCGACACGGCCGGCGCGTTGTTGCCCCATTCGGAGCGGATATAGGTCAGGACGTCGGCGATCTGCTCGTCCTTCAGCTGCGGCCCGAAGGTCGGCATCGTGTTGTTGAACTGGCCGCCCTTGACCGTGATCGGACCGGTGAGGCCGTTCAGCGCGACGCGGATGATGCGCTCCTCGGGGCCCAGCGCCCACTCGGAGCCGGCCAGCGGGGGATACGCGCCGGGCAGGCCCAAGCCCGTGGTCTGGTGACACGCGATGCAGTTGGTCACGAAGATCCGCTTGCCCAGCGCCTTCGGGTCCAGCGCGACCGGCGCGGCCGCGCCGCCCTGCATGCCCGGCAGGATGCGCTCATCATAAACCATCGGATCGAAGCCGCCGGAATACCGGCCGAGGTAGATGGCGGAAAAGAGAATGAAGCTGCTCATGAGCCCCAGCAGCAGCAGCGGCAGCGGGGAGTAGCCTTCGGTGGGCTCGGGTTTCTCGCGCAGCAGGATCGCATGCACCCGCTGGAGCTGTTCGTCCGAGGCGCCGGCCTGTTCCAGCCGCGGGTTGGGGGCGGCGGCGGGGCTCATTTGGCTCCGCCCCCCTTCTTCGGCGGCAGGTACGGCCTCGCCTCGGGAAACTCGTAGGTGTCCTTCAGGCTCATCAGGTAGGCGACGAGGGCCTCGGCCCGGGGGCCGGGCACAAGCTCGTAGCCGGGCCGGTCGAGTCCGTGCTGTTTCGCGTAATCCGCGGGCAGTTTCACCGCCAGCGGCGAGCGTTCGCCCACCACCCGGCGGTACTCATAGAGGAACCGGAAGGGCGGCATGATCGAACCGGGCGACGTCAGCTGCGGATCGTAGAGGTGGAGATAATGCCAGTCGGACGACAGCTGCCGCGCGCCGATGTTGCGCAGGTCGGGGCCCGTGCGCATGGTGCCGAGGAAGACGCGTGGCTCGTAGATGTAGTCGCGGGCGACGCTCTGCCGGGCGCCCCAGCCGCGTTCGGTGTCGGCGCCGAAGCCGGGCCGGCGCACCTGCTGCGAATGGCAGTACAGGCAGCCCAGATCCTGGTAAACCAGCCGGCCACGGCTGGCCAAGCCGGTCGGCTTGTCGGGAAAGGTCTTCCCCTCGGCCTGATCATAGTACGGCGTGAGGCTGCCGTACTGGATCTGGTTCGTCAGCACGACGCCCACCCACGAGAAGGCGAGCGTGAGAAAGACGCCGAGAAAGATGAGCGGGCCCTTGTTCATCGGACAGGGTCGGCCTGCAGCGCCGGAGGCGGGCGGAACAGCGTGGGCGCGGTGGCCCCGGCCGGGCGCCGGGCGCCCAGCATCCACAGCACGTTCACCGTAAAGGCGAGATGGCCGACGGTCATGAGGAGGCCGGCCGCGCTGCGCACGAACAGGTAGGGAATGGTGTTGCGGACGACCTCAATGAACGGGAGGTCGGGGTTGTTCATCTGCAGGCCCTGGATCCAGCCGCCGATCTCGAGGTCGACCCAGTAGAGCGTGACCCCGATCGCCACGCACCAGAAATGGGTGCGGATGAGCGCCGCCGAGGGCCATTCCTTCAGCAGGAGGCGCGGCAGGATGTAGTAGATGGCGCCGAACATCACCATGGTAAAGAAGGCGTACATGCCCTGGTGGGCGTGGCCCACGGTGAAGTGGGTGAAGTGGGTGATCTCGTTGACCGAGCGGATGGCCATGGCCGAGCCGGTGAGGCTCACCAGCGTGTAGTTGACGGCGCCGAAGACCACGAAGCGCAGCGTCGGGCTGTAGCGCAGCGCCCCGAAGCTGCCGACCATGGTCAGGTGGTGGTTGACGGCGGTGACCACGACCGGGATGACCATCATCAGGCTGGCGGCGATGCCCGCCGAGATGACCCAGGCCGGCACGGGACCGCCGATGAGGTGGTGCACGCCGGCCCAGTTGTAGAAGATGGCCAGCGACCAGAAGCCCAGCGCGGAAAGGTAGTAGCTGTGGATGGGTTTCCCAAGGACCTTGGGGATGAAATAGTAGACGGCGGCGAGCCCGATGGGCGTGAACCACAGGCCGAGCACGTTGTGGGCGAACCACCAGTTGACCAGCGCCTGCACCGTGCCGCGGGCGGGCTCGAAGATGAGCATGATCTGGGCGATGGAATAGAGCCACGGGAACCAGAAGAGCGCCGCCAGGAGATACCACTGCGACACGTAGACATGCTCCGCCTTGCGGAAACGGAAGGTGATGATCGCCCACGCCCCCACCAGGGCGTAGGCCACGAACAGCAGCGGCGTGGCGTAGGGCGGCATCTCCAGCCACTCGATCGAGGTCGAGTCGCCGGCCAGGATGCCGACGATGCCAATGGTGACGCCGAGGTTCCAAAGGCAGGCGGCGGCGATGAGCACGCCGGCATGGCGGAGGCAGGCGCGCGACAGCCGGGCCATCAGCCAGAAGGCCACCGCGAAGGCGGCGTTGGTGCTCCAGCCGTAGATCACGGCGTTGAGGTGGGCGCTGCGCGCGCGGCCGAAGGTCAGCCACTCGTAGTTCCCGAGAAACTCGGGCGTGTGCATCTTGACCGAGGAGATCAGGGCAAACACCGTGCCGAGCAGCAGCCACGCGAGGCTGGACAGGAGGAAGAGCATCACCGGCCACTTGGTCGAGGCGTCGATCGCGCTCAGCTCGGCGCGGGGCACGTCGTCGGGCAAAGTGGCCGGGTTGATCGAGGCGGCGAGACTGGGAGTGGAGGCCATCGCGCGGGTTCGGGAGGCAGCGTTCAAGGTTTCCGCCGGCGGGCGGGGAAATGGTCGGTCATCCGGCCGACCGGTTCCTGGTCGTCAAAAATGGACGCCGCCCCGCGTTCAAAGTCGCGCAGCTGGCCGTGCTTCGACGCCCAGAACAGCGCGTAGACCGCCGAGCCGCTGAGGGCGAGGGCGACGAGAAACGCGACGGTGTAGAAGACCCATGCCATGGCGGTCAGGGTTTTCGCTGGGCGTTGAGCTCCTGGAGCGTGAGCTGCTCGGCGCGGTCGATGGGAAGCTGCACGACCCCCTTGCTCTGGTCGATCCACGCGTACGCGGTCTGGGCCGCCTGCTCGTGGGCGCGCAGCTCCTGCAAATGCGCCATGCGCCCCTCCGGCGTGTACTTCCACTGCTCCTCCGGCGGGATCTTGGCCAGGTCGACCTCCGGGGCCGAGCGGCGCTGCGGGATGTAGGCGATGTCCAGAACGACCAGGAAAATGACAAAGCAGCCCAGGGCGGCCAGGAGGGTCACCCAGAAACCGGCCCGCGATTCGGTCGCCGGCGTCGGCGTTTCAGCTGGAGGATTCATGGTGCGTCAGGCACTCGACGATGCGGGGATCCCGGATGGGAATGAGTTTCGTGGTGCGGAAGCTCCGGAGATAGGCCCACACGCAGACTCCGCCCACCCCGGCCAGCGCGGTGAGGTGCCAGACCAGCAGCGGCGACACGAACGGCCGCGGATGGCCGGCGGCATCCTTCAGGGCCGGCAGGGTATTGAAGCACACATCCACGAACATCATGACCAGGATCCACCAGGCGATGAATCGGGCCCGCCCGTGGTTGATCTTGTGGCGGTAGGACAGCAGGTAGCAGAAGGGGAAGAAGAAATAGAGGAACAGAATCGCCATGCCCACCCAGTACCAGTCGCCGAATTCGCGCAGGTTGAAATAGAAGGTTTCCTCGGGGATGTTGGCGTTCCAGATCAGGAAATACTGGGAGAAGGCGATGTAGGTCCAGAAGATCGTGAAGGTCAGCATGAGCTGGCCGATGGAGTGCAGATGGTTGTTGTTGAGGATGCCGCGATAGTCGCCCCGGCGGTAGAGCCAGAGCATGATGAGCACGCCGACCGCCAGGGCGCCGCGCACCCCGGTGGCAAAGAAATAGACCCCGTAGATGGTGGAGAACCAATGGTACTCGAGGCTCTTGAACCAGTCGATGAAGGCGAAGGTGATGGCCAGGCCGCTGAGGGGAATGCCAGCTCCGGACCAGAAGCGGCTCGAGAGGGTCCAATGCGCATCGCCGTCGGCGTCCTGGCGGAAGGAATTGCGGCGCATCACCCCGGCCAGCCCGATCCAGATCGCGAAATAGGCCGCGAGGCGGAGGCTGAAGAAGCCGGGGTTCAGGTAACCCGCCTTTTTCAGGTAGAGGAGGTCCTCGCCCACGGTTTCCCGGGTGCCGGGCAGCAGCGCGTGCGGATTCATCCACAGCCATACCAGGCCCGGCTTGAGGTAGGCGGACAACACCAGCAGCGGCAGGAACAGGAGGAGGAGCCAGGGCAGCGCCGCCAGTCCATGCTCGAACTGGCGCCGGATGACAATGCCCCAGCTCGCGTCAAAAATGTGATGGATCAGCACCAGCATGAGCATGCCCACGGCGATCAGCGTCCAGTAGCCGACCGCCATCAGCCACGAGAGCGCCACGCTGCGCGGATCGGCGACGAAGAAGCCGATCACGGTCAGGGCGATGCCGCCCAGGCCGACGCCGAGGGCGAACCCGGCCTTGTCAGCGGGCGATTCCACGACCACGGGACGGAGCATGGCGGCGGGCGCACTCATGGGCCAAGATCCGCCTGGTGGTCGGCCGGCACGTCAGCGACCGAGCCATGCCGGGCACGCTCCAGGGCGCGGACGTAGGCGATGACCGCCCACCGGTCCCCGGGACTGAGTTTGTCGGCGTAGGAATTCATCGTGTTCTTGCCGTTGGTGATGGTGTTGAAGATCTCGCCCTCCGTCATCTGCCGGATCCGGTCGTCCTGGTAGGAGGCGGTGGTGACCATGCCGTAGCCGCGGGTGACGCCCTGGCCGTCGCCCAGCGCGCCATGGCAGGGCGCACAGTAGATGGTGTAGCGCTCGCGGCCGCGCGCCATGAACTGCTCGTTGAGCACCAGCTCAGGCGGAAAACCGCGGGCGAATTTGCCGTTCGCAGTCTTGCCGCGGTAAAGAAAATCATCCTGCCGCAGATAATCGGGATCCGCCGCCACCGTGCGGCCCCGCGGCACCGCCCCCGGCGGCAGCGGGCGATCGACCCGGCCGTCGGCGAAGAACTTCGACTCCAACTCCGGCTTGTATTTGGCCTGCCGATCCATGTCGGGAAAAACCTCCACCGGCGGTTTTGTCGACCGCCGGCCGCGGAAGCCGGCGATCGAGATCGTCAGCACCACCAGCAGGGCGGTCACCAGGTAGACGTAGCGCATGGGTCACTCTTCCAAGGCGGCGATGTCATGGCCGCCGACTTCCTCGAGCAGGACGCGGGTCGCGGCGGGGTCGAAATGCGGATCGCGGGCCTCGATCACGATGAAGAACCGGTCGTCGCTCGCCCGCTGGAAATGCGGCTGCTTCAGCACGGCGTGGTAGTGCATGGGCAGGCGGTTGAACACGAACATCCCGATGATGGTCGCGAACGCGGTGAACAGGATCGTGAGCTCGTAGGCGATGGGAAAGGCAAACAGCGGGCTGAAGAGCGGCTTGCCGCCCACGATGAGTTTGAAATTGTACGCGCCCGACCACCAGATGAGGACCATGCCGGTGGTAAAGCCGAGGATGCCGCCGGCCAGCGACACGCGCGGCACCAGGGAGCGGCGCACCCCCATGGCCCGATCCATGCCGTGAATCGGAAAGGGCGTGATCACGTCCCAGAAACGGTAGCCGGCGTCGCGCACCGCCTCCGCCGCGCGGAAGATGTCCACGGGCGAGTCAAACATCGCGATCAGACCATAGGATTTGGCGGCCATGAGCCAGGGTTCCGGGTGCGGCGTTCAGGGTTCAGTGGTGCGCGTGGATGTCGGCCTGCGGAGTGACGGCCTTGATCTCGGCCATCGGCATCAAGGGCAGGAAGCGGATGAACAGGAGGAAGAGCGTCGAAAAAACGCCGAAGGTGCCGAAGAAGGTGAAGATTTCCACGACCGTCGGCGAATAATAGCCCCAACTCGAGGGCAGAAAGTCGCGGGCCAGCGAGGTGCCGATGATCACAAACCGTTCCATCCACATGCCGACGTTGACCAGGAGGGAGAGGGCCCAGACCGCCGCGGTGTGGCGGCGCACCCCTTTGAACCAGAAGAACTGCGGCACGATGACGTTGCAGGTGACCATGATCCAGTAGGCCCAGGCATAGGGGCCGAACGCGCGGTTGATGAAGGTGAAGCTCTCGTTGGGGTTGGCGCCATACCACGCGATGAAGAACTCCATCATGTAGGCGTAGCCCACCATCGACCCCGTCGCCAAGGTGATCTTGCACATGTTGTCGATGTGGTACTGCGTGATCAGGTCCTCGAGCTTGCAGACCGCGCGCAGCGGCAGCACGAGGGTGAGCACCATGCCGAAACCCGAATAGATCGCGCCGGCGACGAAGTACGGCGGGAAGATCGTGGTGTGCCAGCCGGGGATCAGCGACACGGCGAAGTCGAAGGACACGATGGTGTGCACCGACAGCACCAGCGGGGTCGCGATGCCCGCCAGGATGAGGTAGGCCATCTCGTAATTGCTCCAGTGGCGGTTGGAGCCGCGCCAGCCCATGGCGAACAGGCCGTAGAGAAAGGCGCGCACGCGCTTCCCCGCCGCGAGGAACCGGTCGCGCAGCACCCCGAGATCGGGGACCATGCCCACGTACCAGAACAGCACGGAGACGGTGCCGTAGGTGGAAACCGCAAACACGTCCCACTCCAGCGGCGAGCGGAAGTTCTGCCAGATGCCGTTGGAATTCGGCAGCGGAAACAGGTACCAGGCCATCCACACCCGGCCGACGTGGAAGAGCGGGAAGATGCCGGCGCAGATCACCGCGAAGATCGTCATGGCCTCGGCGGCGCGGTTGATCGAGGTGCGCCATTTCTGCCGCAGCAGGCAGAGGATGGCGGAGATCAGCGTGCCGGCGTGGCCGATGCCGATCCAGAAGACGAAATTGACGATGTCCCACGCCCAGTTGATCGGGTTGCGGTGACCCCACACGCCGACGCCGGTGCCGACCAGATAGGTCAGGCCGGCGACCGTGAACGAGGCGACGAAGACCGCGATTCCGAAGCTGACCCACCACCAGCGCGGCGTCGGCCCCTCGATGATGCCGCAGACCTTGTCGGTGATCCACGCAAAGCTGCGGTTGTTCTGCACGAGCACCGGGCGCGGCAGCACCGCGGGCTGCACCTCGGCGAGGATGGCCGGAGCGGCAACGACGGCTGAATCAGGCGGGGGCATCAGCGAATTCCTCCCCGGAAAATGCGCCGGACGGGCATGTCAGTCCTTCCCTCCCGGCCCGGATGCGGCCGCGGGTGGCTCGCCGGCGGCGGGCGCCGCCTCACCCTCGCGCGAGCCCTGGGTTTTCAGGTTGTACTCCATCCGGCTGAGCGGCAGGTCGGCGTAGTCCGGCATGCGCGGGTTCGGATTGCGCAGCTTGCCGAGGTAGGTGGTCCGCGGCCGCACGTTGAGGTAACCGAGCACGGCGTAGTCGCGGGGCTGCGCCTTTGCCTTCGTCACCGCGCTGCCCGGGTCGAGCAGGTTGCCGAAGACGATCGCCTCGACCGGGCAGGCCTGCTGACACGCGACCTTGAACGCGCCATCGGGCACGAGGACATCGCCGGGGTGACCGGCCTGCGCCGCCTTCACCTTCTGCTGGATCTTGGCGTTCTCGATCCGCTGGACGCAGTAGGTGCATTTTTCCATCACGCCGCGCATCCGCACCGTGACCTCCGGGTTGCGGACCATCTTGAGCAACTCGGGCATGTCCTTCTGGTGGCCGAGCGGTCCCAGGTACAGGGCGTCGGTGGCGCGCTTGTTCCAGTCGAAATAATTGAACCGGCGGACCTTGTAGGGGCAGTTGTTGGCGCAGTAGCGCGTGCCCACGCAGCGGTTGTACGCCATGACGTTCAGCCCCTCCTCGTCGTGCACCGTGGCGTTGACCGGGCAGACCATCTCGCACGGCGCCAGCTCGCACTGCTGGCAGGCCATCGGTTCCAGTGACACCTGCGGATCCTCGGGAATCTCGCGGTTTTCGGCCCCGCCGAAGGCCGCGGGTGAAATGCGGCCGTCGGAATAGTAGCGGTCAATGCGGATCCAATGCATCTCGCGGCCGCGCCGCACCTGGTCCTTGCCGACGATCGGGACGTTGTTCTCCGCCTGGCAGGCAATGACGCAGGCGTTGCAGCCGATGCAGGTATTGAGGTCGATCGACATGCCCCACTGGTGGTAACCCTCCTCGGCCCGGCCCAATCGCGGCGTTTCGTAGAGCGAGTTGCCGCGCGGAATCTCCGTGGCCTTCGCGGCCGGCGGCAGCTGCGCGCTCTCCGGATCGTAGGGCGGGCTGTGCGGCTCCAGGCCGAGGGCCGCGGCGAACGCCGGGTTGCGCCGGAACTCCTCCACGTTGGCCTCGCGGATGATCTCGCGGCCCTCCATCGACCAGTGCTCCTGCGTGTTCGCGAGGGGGTACCGCTGGCCCGGAACCACCGCGAGCGTCGCGCCAACGGCGGCGTGCATCGCGTCGCTGGTGCGCAGCAGGGAGGCGTTGAACCCCGCGCCCGTGCCAACCCGGCCGGCCTGCGTGCGGCCGTAGCCGAGCGGCACCATGACCGTGTAATTGGCCAGCCCCGGCTGAATGTGCAGCGGGCCCCGCACGGTGCGCCCGCCCAGCCGGATCTCGGCGACGTGGGCCTGCTCCCGGCCGAGTTCAAAGTCAGCCGCCTCGCCGCGCGCCACCGGCAGCACGCCGGGTGACGACGGCAGGATGCCGAGTTCCTTGGCGAGACGCGGCGAAATGAGGATGGCGTTGTCCCAGGTAAGCCGCGTGATGGGATCGGGGCATTCCTGCAGCCAGCCGTTGTTGGCGAACCGGCCGTCGTCGATCTTGTAGTCCGCGACAAAACGAATTTCCAGACTCCGCGGCCCGACCTCCGGAAGCCTCGACGCGCCGGCGACAATGTCGCCGGCCGCGTCGCCCCGCGGCGCCAGCCCCTCCACCGGCGCCCACGCCGTGCCGTGCAGCAGGCCGTCGTACAGGAACTGGCGGAACGCCTTCTCCGGCTCCCCGCCGGCGAGTTTGGTGATCGTCTGGTAGACCAGCGTGTACGGATCGCTCGTCGCATCGCCCAGGATCCGGGCCAGCAGCGTGAGCTCGTTCATGCCGTCGAACAACGGCAGGATCATCGGCTGGATCGGCACGATGGTGCCGTCGGCCGTGCGCGCGTCGCCCCACGACTCGAGATAATGGGTGGCCGCGACATGCACCCCGGCGAGGGCGGACGTTTCGTCCACGTAATAGCCATACCGGATCACCTCGGGCACCGATTTCTGCCGCGCCGCCCAGTCGAGATCGGCGGGCGCGTTGTAGACCGGATTGCCGCCGAGAACGATCAGGGTCTTGACCGCGCCGGCCTTGATGGCGGCGGCCAGCGCCGGCAGCGAGGCGGCGCCGGCGGATTCCACGGCGACGAAATCGATCGTGCGGCCGACGTTGCCGAGCGCCGCGTTCATCAGGTACGCCAGCGCGTGCACCGCGGAGGGCTGGTGCGCGCCCGCGACCACCAGGCATTCGCCCTTGTGCGCCAGCAGATCGGCGGCGCACTCCGCGATCCACGCCGGCTTCACGTCGAGGCCGTGAGCCAGCGCGACGTAGGCCTCGGTGCCGAGCACCTCGCCGGCCAGCGCCGCCGCCAGCGCCGGCACATGGCTGCTGGCCAGGCGCAGACGGTGATCGGCCATCGCACCAGTGAGGGTGAGCCCGCTTTCCGCCACGTACAGGCGGTTCATGCGGCCGGCCTCCTCGGGCGAGCTCACCCGGCGGCCCGTGGCGAAGTCCCGCGCATAGGCGGTCGAGGCGGGTTCGACGTGGAGAAAATCGCTGTCGAGGCTGACGATCCGCCGCGCGGCCG
>CAZAFS010000039.1:0-15782 GCA_964484165.1 uncultured Opitutaceae bacterium
CCGCGGCGCTGCCGGCCGACGCGGCGGCGATCGCCGCGCTGCTGCGCGGCGCGGATCTGCCGCACGAGGACTTCGCCGCGCATCTGGCGCATTTCCTCGTGGCGCGCCAGGGCGGCGCGGTGGTCGGGGCGGTGGGCCTCGAGCGGCACGGTCGGAACGGGTTGCTGCGCTCGCTGGTGGTCGCGCCCGCGCAGCGCGGCGCCGGTCTCGGCGGCCGGCTGGTGGACCGCCTGGAGAGCTGGGCGCGGCAGCTGGGCCTGCGCCGGTTCTATCTGCTCACGACGACGGCCGAGGCGTTCTTCGCCCGGCGCGGGTTCCGCCGGATCGCGCGCGCCCGCGTGCCGGCCGCCGTCGCCGCCACCCGCGAATTCCGCAGCCTGTGTCCGGTGAGCGCCGTCTGCATGACGCGGGCGGTGATGCCGGCCGCGCCGCCATGACGCCCCGGGCGTTCGACGCGGAGGTGCTGCAGATGGCGCCGCGCCTGCGGGCGTTTCTCCGCCGTCGCGTGCCCGACGACGCCACGGCCGACGATCTGGCGCAGGAGACGCTGCTCAAGGTCTATCGTTCGCGGGAGACGCTGCGCGACGGCACGCGGCTGGAGGCCTGGCTCTACCGCGTGGCGCGCTCCACGCTCATCGACTACTACCGCAAGCGGAGACCGACGGAGGAGCTGCCGGCGGCCCTCGCGGCGGAAAGCCGCGACGAGGTGGAGGCGATGCGGACGGCCATGGCCGCGTCGATCCATCATTTTCTGGCGGAGCTGCCGGAGACCTACCGCGAGCCCGTGCGGCTGGCGGAACTGGAGGGGCTGCCACTGGCGAAGATCGCGCTGCGCCTGGGGCTGTCGCTGACCGCCGTGAAATCGCGCGTGCGGCGCGGCCGGCAGATGCTCAAGGCGAAGCTGCAGGCTTGCTGCCGCTTCGAATTCGACCGCCTGGGCCAGGTGATCGGGTGGGAGCGGCGCCACCAACTGCTGTGCTGCGAATGAGGCCGGAGCCGCCGGCGGGTCGTGGATCAGTTTGCCTGAATTGCGCGGCAATTGTAGGTCGGGGTTCCTTGTCCCGCCGACAGGAAAGCCCAACCTGCAAGAACTGAACCGACGGGCCATGCCGGTTTCAGTTGCCAGGCGCGGCGGCGTTTGCTCTGGTGCGCGGCTCCATGAAGCTGGACATTCCCGCCGGCGATTTCGCCGGTTACCTGTTCGATCTCGACGGCACGCTCATTGACACCATGCCGCTGCACTTCGCGGCGTGGCGCGACGCGCTCCGGCGCTGCGGGCTCGGGCGCGAGCTGGATGAGGATTATTTCTACTCGCTCGGCGGCGTGCCGACGCTGCTGGTGGCGCAGCGCATCGGCGAGCACTACGGGGTGAAACTCGACGCCGCGCGGGTCGAGCACGTGAAGGAGGAGATCTATCTGGCCCGGCTGGGGAAGGCGAAGCTCATCAAGCCGGTGGTGGCGTTCGCCCGCCGCGTGGCCCCCACGCATCCGGTGGCGGTCGTCACCGGCGGCATGCCCCGCGTGGCGCAGAGCGCGCTCGCGCGCACCGGGCTGGCTTCGCTCTTTTCCATCGTGGTGACGCCGGCCGACGTGCCGCCCGGTCGCGGCAAGCCGGCACCGGACCTGTTCCTCGTCGCGGCCCGCCGCATGGGCGTGGCGCCGGAACGCTGCCTGGTGTTCGAGGACGCCGAACCGGGCCTCATCGGGGCCCGCGCCGCGGGCATGCAGGTGGTGCGCGTGCCGAGTCGCGGCTGGACCGATTCCGAGACCGCCTGAGGCCGATCTTTCCGGCCACGTGAGATTCCCCGGCCGGCCACGTGAGATTGTAACGCATCACGTTACAAACGGCGCTGGCGCTGCGCCATTTTGAGGGCGGAGGAGAATCAAGGAGCGGAGTCGGGCGTCTCGGCGCCGGGGTCGTCGAGCACACGGTGAATGACGACCACGTCGCCTTCGGCGAGGCCGGCGGTGGCGGCGGCGTTGTCGCCGTGGCGAGCGAGGAGGAGGAAGCCATCGGCGTCGGGAAAGGCGACCCACTGGCCGCGCGGCACGCTGGAGAAATCCCGGCCGTAGACGACGCGGAAGGTCCGGTCCTTCACAGCCAGGTCGAAGCGCGTGCCCGGCGCGATGGCGGCCTGGGCCAGGTCCAGGGGCTGGGCGGTGAGGACCACGTTGCCGTAAATGGCGGAGACCTCGGTCACGCGCGCCGCAAAGCCGCTGTCGTTGAGCAGGCGCACCTGCGAGGGGCCGGGGGTGGGCGGCTGGGTGGCATCAAACCAGCCGGGCGCGCCGGCCACGCGCGGCAGCGCGAGCGGCTGGCCGTCGATGAGCGTGCGCACCGCGCGGATCGCCACCAGGAGTTCGCGCTGGTTGACGTTCACGTGGCCGTCGCGCGCGACGGCGAGCAGCACCGGGCGGACCGGCCGGTCGAACGGCGCGGCAAGGTAATGGCGCGGGCCGTCGAGCTCGCTCTGGTTGGCGAGAAACACCAGCGGAATCCGGGGCTGGAGGTTGAAGGCGAGGGTCCCGCCGGGTTCGCGCACCTGCAGCGCGGCGCCGACCGCCACGGCGCCCTGATAGTGGTCGGAGAACTGTTCGGCCATCAGCGTGACGATGGCCCCGCCCATCGAGTCCCCTTCGAGGATCGTGAGCTGCGGCTCGCCGTAGCTTTGGGCGATGTGCGCGCGCAGGTTCTCGAGGTCGGCGATGGCGTCGCGGAGGAGCAGGCCGTTCCGGCGGTAGCTGGTCTTGGCGACGATCCAGCCTTCGTCGAGCAGCGTCCGGTAGGCGAGGTGGCGGGGGTTGAGGTCGGCGACCAGCGGTGCCGACTGGTCGCGGAGGCCGTGCGCGATGAGCAGCAGGCCATGATTCCAGGCGGCCGGCCGGGCAATGGTGAACCGCGCGCCGGCAATTTCGCCGGTGTCGAGTTTGATCCCGCCCCCGGCTGCGGTTCCGGAATTCACCGGACCCGCGGCGGCGCGCCCGGCGATTTCGGCGACGATGGCCATGGCCACCACCAGAAGCGGAAGACGGCGGAACATGGCGCGGAGGCTACCGGCTTTCGGCGGGGTGTGCAACGGGGACGATCGCGGACCAAGCCGGCCGGGCGCGAACGGCGGGTGGGGCGCCCACGATCAGCCGGGTGGGGCGGCCGCGCGCCGCAGGCGATCGTTGATCGCCGCGCCCGGCCCGCCAGTCGGAGCCAGTTCGGCATGCAGGCGGCGCCAGCCGCCGCGGTCCAGCCGGCGGAGCAAGGCGAACAATCGCCGGCCGGCCGCACGCGGATCGCCGGCGGGGGTGAGCCAGAAGACGTTTTTCCGGCCGGCCGCCCACCGCGGCCGGCGGAAACAGATCCAAGCCTCGTCGGGCGCCGCGCGGGCGATCATGGCCGCGGTGATACGCCGGTGGAGGCGGAACGGCCGGCGGGGGCTGTAGTGGCGGGGCGGCAGGCCCGGCGCCAGGGCCGGCGTCGCGGCGGCGAGCCGCCGGCGCAGGGCGCGCACCGGCACGCCGAGCACGCGCTGAAGCTGCGCCGCCGTGATCACGCCCGGACGCAAGAGCACGGGCCGCCGGGGATCGCGCACGTCGACGATGGTGGACTCAAGTCCGTGCCGGCACGGTCCGCCGTCGAGGATGTGCCGGATCCGGCCGCCCAGGCCTTCCTGCACGTGAGCCGCGGTCGTCGGGCTGAGGTAGCCGAAGGGGTTCGCGCTCGGCGCGGCCAGGGGCTGGCCGCAGAGGCGCAGCAGCCGCCGCAGCAGGGGATGGGCCGGCAGGCGCACCGCGACGCTCGGCAGCCCGGCCGTCACCACGTCAGGCACCACGGCCTTGCGCGCCAGCACCAGCGTCAACGGTCCCGGCCAGAAGGCCCGGGCGAGCCGGGGCACGGCCGCGTTGGAGTGCGCGATCAAGTCGAGCATGCGCAGGTCGGCGACATGCACGATCAGCGGGTCGTGCGCGGGCCGGCGCTTGGCGCGGAAGATGCGCCGGCAGGCGTCCGCCCGGAGGGCGCAGGCGGCGAGGCCGTACACGGTTTCGGTCGGCACGGCGACCAACCCGCCGCGCCGCAGCACGCGGGCGAGGAGGCGCAGGTTGGACGGGGTACCCCGGTGGATCGTGGCGGCCATGCGCGCAGCTGATCACAAAAAAGGCCGGAGCGGAAGCTCCGGCCGGCGGTGGCGGGAATGGACGCGGCCCCTTACTGGGCCAGCAGCATGTCGCGGGCGCGCTTCAAGGTCTTGGTGACCGCGCGCTGGTGCTTCGAGCTGAGCCCCGTGTACTTGCGCGGCAGGATCTTGCCGGTGTCGGTGACGCAGCGGCTGAACATTTGCGGGTTGGTGAACGGAACCTCCGGCGGCGTGAGGCTGCGCGGCTTGGGCTCAGGAGTGGTCATGGCGGAAGAAAGTGAGGAGCGGTTGAGGCTGCCCCCCGGGGCGGCGTTGTCAACGCGCATTTTGGCGGCCGTCCGCCGTGGTGGCGTGACCGGCGGCACCGTGGGCGAAATGCCCCAAGGTCTTCAGCCGGGCCGACATGCCCTGACAGCCGTAGATTGCCTTGCACATTGCCGGAGGGGGGAAAAGATGAAACAAAACATCAAAAACCACGTCTGTTAGTGATCCCCGGTTTACCCGATATCCTTTCCGTATGAATGCCAGCGTTCGGCGCGTCGCCTCCGTCCTCCGCGTGAAGTTTGGTGCCCTTGGGCGTTGCGCCCGGTTGCTGTCGGCGCTCCTGGTGCCGGCTGTGGCGATGGGGCAGACCACCTACGCCCCGTCTACAACCATCTACACCCCGTATACGTTCACCACCATCGCCGGCCTGCCGAGCATCGGCAGTGTCGACGCCTCGGGCGCCACCGCGCAGTTCAACCGGTGCGCCGCCGTGGTGGTGGACAGCCAGGGCAACATCTATGTGGCGGACACGAATAACAGCACGATCCGGAAGGTCACGCCGGCCGGCGTGGTGACGACGCTGGCGGGCTCGCCCAACACCACGGGCAGTGCCGACGGCACCGGCTCGACCGCGCGCTTCTTTGATCCCGCGGGCATCGCCATGGACGGCGCCGGCAATTTTTTCGTGGCGGACACCGGCAACTACACGATCCGGAAGGTCACGCCGGCCGGGGTCGTGACGACGCTGGCCGGGTCCGCCGGGAACAGCGGCTATGCGGACGGCACGGGCAGTGCGGCCCGATTTGTCCTGCCGATCGGCGTGGTGCTGGACAGCGCGGGCAACGTCTACGTGTCAGATTCGGGCGGCAACACGATCCGGAAGATCACGCCCGCCGGCGTGGTGACCACCCTCGCGGGCTCGGGCCAGGTGCCGAGCCAGGGCAGCGCGGACGGCACGGGCGCCAGCGCGCGTTTCGGTCTGCCCCATGGCGTGGCGGTCGACGGTGCCGGCAACATCTACGTGGCGGACGACCAAACCAGCATCATCCGCAAGATCACGCCGGCGGGGGTGGTGACGACGCTGGCCGGCACCGCGGGAATCCGAGGCTCCGCGGACGGAACCGGCTCGGCCGCCCAGTTCGATTTTCCGAGTGACCTCGCGGTGGACTCGGGCGGCAACGTCTACGTGGCCGACACCTACAATCACACGATCCGCAAGATCACACCGGCGGGGGTGGTGACGACGCTGGCCGGTCTGCCGGGCATTTCGGGCAGTGCGGATGGCACGGGCACGGTCGCCCGGTTTTTCACGCCGGGCGGGGTGACGGTGGACGGCTCCGGCAACGTCTATGTGGCGGACACGGGCAATCAAACCATCCGCAAGGTCACGTCGGCCGGGGTGGTGACGACCCTCGCGGGGATGGTGGCCACCGCGGGCATCACGGATGCCACCGGAACCGCGGCGTCTTTCGTCAATCCGCTCGGGGTGGCGGTGGACGGCTCGGGCAACGTCTACGTGGCGGACACCTCCGTCAGCACCATCCGCAAGATCACGCCGGCCGGCGTGGTCACGACCCTGGCCGGCACGGCGGGGGTGGCGGGCACCACGGATGGCACGGGCACCGCCGGCCTGTTCAATTCGCCGCATAACTTGACGGTGGACAGCGCGGGCAATCTTTACGTGGCGGACACGAGCAACAACACGATCCGCAAGGTCACGCCGGCCGGCGGGGTCACGACCCTGGCGGGCACGGTGGGAATCCGGGGGACGGCGGACGGGACGGGCACGGCGGCGCAATTCAGTTTTCCCACCGGGATCGCGGTGGACGGCGCGGGCAATTTGTACGTGGCGGATTCCAACAACAACACGATCCGCAAGATGACGTCGGCCGGGGTGGTCACCACGGTGGCGGGGGCGCCGACCAATGCCGGCCGGGCGGACGGGTCGGGCAGCGCGGCGCAGTTCAGCAGCCCCGCCGCCCTGAGCATGGATAGCAGCGGCAACCTTTATGTGGCCGACGCGGGGAACAACAACATCCGGAAGGTGACGGCCGGGGGAACGGTGACGACGGTGGCGGGTTCCGGCGCGGACCAGAGCAACTTCGACCGGGACGGCCAGCGCATTCTGGCGCGTTTCGGCAGGCCCATGGGCGTGACGGTGGACAGCGCGGGCAATATCTACGTGGCGGACACCAACAACAGCGACATCCGGCTGATCACGCCGGCCGGCATCGTCAGCACGCTCGCCGGGGTCGCCGGTAACCCCGGGCTCTCCGACGGCACGGGCATAGGCGCCCAGTTCAACCAGCCGGAAGGGGTGGCGGTGGACGGCGCGGGCAATATCTATGTGGCGGACACGGTCAATAATGCCATCCGGAAGGTCACCCCGGACGGGATCGTGACGACGGTGGCCGGCACGGCGAGCAGCCGGGGCAGCGCGGACGGCACGGGCAGCAACGCCCGGTTCAATGCGCCGCGCAGCACGGCGGTGGACGCCGCCGGCAACGTGTACGTGTCGGATACCAACAACACCACGATCCGGAAGGTCACGCCGGCCGGGGTGGTGACCACGGTGGCCGGTGCGGCCGGGATCATCGGCAGCGCGGACGGCACGGGCACCGCCGCGCGCTTCACCTATCCCGGGGGCGTTGCGGTGGACAGCGGGGGCAACGTTTACGTGGCGGACTCCACCAATCAAACGATCCGGCGGATCGCCCCGGGCGGGGTGGTGACGACGCTGGCCGGCACCGCGGGATCCTCCGGCAGCACGGATGCCACGGGAACGGCCGCGCTGTTTTCCATCCCCGAAGGGGTGGCGGTCGATGGCGCGGGCAATATCTATGTGGCGGACTCCGGCAATGACGAGATCCGGAAGATCACCCCTGATGGGGTGGTGACAACGATGGCCGGCGCGGCGGGATCCTCCGGTAGCGTGGATGCCGCCGCCTCGGCCGCGCGGTTCACCTCGCCCGAAAACGTCGCGGTGGACGGTGCGGGCAACGTCTACGTGGCGGACACCGGCAACCAGACGATCCGGATGGTCACCCCGGCTGGCGTGGTGACGACGCTGGCGGGCATGGCGGGCACCACGGGGCATTTGGATGCCACCGGCACGGCGGCGCAATTCAACAGTCCCAACGACGTCGCGATCGATGCGGCCGGCAACGTCTACGTGGCCGACACCAACAACAGCATAATTCGCAAGATCGCCCCGGGGGGCACGGTCACAACCCTGGCGGGGGTCGCGGGCAGCATTGGCAATTCCGATGGCGCCGGCAGCGCCGCCCGGTTCGCGCGCCCCGCCGGCCTCTCGTTCGATGCCCAGGGGAACCTTTACGTGGCGGACACGGGCAACAACACGATCCGCATCATCACGCCGGCCGGCGTGGTCACGACCCTGGCGGGGTCGGCGTTTGTCGGGACCAAAGGCAGCGTCGACGGGCCCGGCAACTCGGCGCGGTTCAATGAGCCGGACGGCATGGCCGTCGACGGCAGCGGCAATCTTTACGTGGGCGACACCTTCAACGCCACGGTGCGCAAGATCACCCCCGATGGCGTGGTCAACACCCTGGCCGGCTCGCCCGGCGCCGAGGGCAGCAACGACGGCGTGGGCGACGCCGCGCTCTTCTTTTTGCCTTTCGGCGTGGCGGTGGACCACTCTGGCAACGTCCTGGTGGCGGACGCCTATAATTCCACCATCCGCAAGATCGCATCCGACGGAACGGTGACGACGCTGGCGGGTTGGGCGGGCGTCCGGGGCAGCGTGGATGGCACCGGCAGCGACGCGGCGCTGTACCAACCGTCGTCCGTGACGGTGGACCCTTCGGGCAACATCTTCGTGGCGGACACGGCCAACAATCTCATCCGCAAGGTGACCGCGGACGGCGTGGTGTCCACGTTCGCGGGCCTGGTGGGATTCTCCGGCAGCATCGACGGGGTGGGCAGCACGGCGCGGTTCACTTCGCCGGCCGGAATCGCCGCCGACAACGCGGGCAACCTTTATGTGGCGGACACCGGCAACAATACGATTCGCCGGCTCACGCCCAATCAGACGGTGACCACCATCGCCGGCACGCCTGGAGATTCCGGCAGCAAGGATGGGACGGGAATGACCGCCTGGTTCTCCTCCCCCGCGGCGCTGGCGGTGGATGGCGCGGGCAACATCTTTGTGGTGGACTCCGGCAACGATACGATCCGCAAGATCACGCCGGCCGGCGTGGTGACCACGGTGGCCGGCATGCCTCAGATCACCGGCAGCGCGGACGGCACGGGGAGCGGAGCGCTCTTCAATCGTCCGGCCGGCATCGCGGTGGACGGGGCCGGCAGCCTTTACGTGACGGACTCCTACAACAACACCATCCGGAAGGGAACGCCGGCTGCCGGCAACACGGGATCCGGGTCGAATTCGACGGCCAGCAGCACGGACGGCAGCGGCACGGACACCACGGGCAGTTCGAGCGGGACCGGTTCCAGCGGGTCGGGTTCGAGCGGCACCGGCTCCTCGTCGGGCAGTTCGGGCAGCACGAGTGGCTCGAGCGGAACGGGGTCCTCCAGCAGCACCAGCGGCGCCGCCGCGCAGTTCCTCTTTCCCACCGCGGTCGCGGAAGACGGCAGCGGCAACCTTTATGTGGCGGATGCCTCGAACAATGTCATCCGCGCGATCACCCCGGCGGGCGTCATCAGCACGCTGGCGGGGACCGCCGGCGTCGCGGGCTTGCAGGACGGCAGCGGGACCGGCGCCCTGTTCAACCAGCCAAACGGCGTGGCGGTGGACGGCACCGGCAACGTCTACGTGGCCGACACCGGCAACGGCGTCATCCGGAAAATCACGCCGACCGGCGCGGTGAGCACGCTCGCGGGGTCGTCCGCCAACCGCGGCAATGTCGACGGCACCGGCGGCGCCGCCGCCTTCTCGCATCCGCTCGGCCTCGCGGTCGACGGCACCGGCAACCTCTATGTCGCGGACGCGTTCACCGACACGATCCGCAAGATCACCGCGGGCGGATCCGTCACCACCCTGGCGGGGGCGGCGGCGACGCGCGGGGAGGCCGACGGCACCGGCACCGCCGCGTTGTTCAACTATCCGGCGGCCGTGGTCGTGGACGCGGCGGGCAACCTTTACGTGGCGGATGCCTACAACGACACGATCCGCAAGATCACTCCCGCGGGGGTGGTGAGCACGCTGGCGGGATCGGTGGGCGTGAGCGGCGCGAACGACGGCACCGGCATTTACGCCCTGTTCAACCAGCCGATGGGCGTGGCGGTGGACAGTGCGGGCAATGTCTACGTGGCGGACACCAGCAACGGGACGATCCGCAGGGTGACGCCGGCCGGCGCCGTGACCACGGTGGCGGGCGCGCCCGGAGTCGCGGCCTTGATGGACGGCGCCGGCGCCAACGCCCTGTTCAACCAGCCGCGCGGCGTCATGATCGACGGCAACGGCGCGCTTTACGTGGCGGACACCGGCAACGCGGTGATCCGCAAGATCGCGCCCGATGGCGCGGTGACCACGCTGACGTTGACCGCGGCGGTGGCCACCGGGGCGAGCAGCACGGCGGCGGGTTCCTCGACCACCACCATGACTTCAACCGCCGGCGGATCCAGCGGCGGGGGCGGCGCCACGGAAGCGTGGTTCATCGGGGCGCTGGCCCTCTTGGGAATGGCGCGATGGATGCAGCGCAAAACCCGGGTGGCCGCCTGAACCGGCTGGCGGCGACGCTGGCCATCGCAGCGGTGGCCGGGCTGGCGTTTGCCTGGCCGCGCCTCGCGGGGGCGCTGATCTACGAACGCGCCGACATTCTCGCGGGGCAGGTGTGGCGGCTGTGGACCGGCCATCTCGTCCATTATACCGCGAGCCATCTCGTGTGGGACCTGGCGGTGTTTCTGGCCGCGGGCCTGTGGCTCGAATGGATCCGGCCGCCGCTGGCGCGCTGGTTTTATCTGCTGGCACCGCCGGCCATCTCGGCCGCGCTGTGGTGGGGCGAGCCGGCGCTGGCACGCTACGCCGGGCTGTCCGGGCTCGCGACCGGCGTGCTGGTGCTGCTGGCCCTGGTGCAGCGGCGGCGGGATGCCGGCGCGCCGCCCTGGTTCTGGCCGGCGGTGCTGCTGCTGGTCGCGGTGAAGGTCGTGGCGGAAGCGACGGCGCAAACGCCGTTGTTCGCCCGGATGGACGCCGGCGTGCGGGTGGTGCCGCTGGCCCACCTCGGCGGCATCGTCTGCGCGCTGATCGCGTTTCTGGCGGCGCAGTGGCAGGAGGGACGCCGCGCCCGGCAGGCCCAGGCCCGGGCCAACGGCGCCGGCTGAGGAGCCCGGCCTGGAGTTCAGCGTTTCCTTTGGGCGCGCAACGCGGTTATAACGTCGGTCCATGCCCGCGCTGATTTCCTCGCCATCCGCGCTTCGCCGCGCCGCCGCGGCCGAACTGACGGGTGACATCCTGCCGTATTGGGCGCAGCATGGCTTCGAGACGGACGGACGCCTGACGGGCATGGTCACGTGCCGCGGCGAGCGGGTGGACGACGTGCCCCGCCACGCGGTGATTTGCGCGCGCATCCTCTGGACGTTTGCCGCCGCGCTGCGGCAACTCGGACCCAATCCGGTCTGGCGCCGCGCGGCGGAGCTGGCCCGGGCCCAGCTGCTCGGTCCGTTCTGGGATGCCCGGCACGGCGGCGTGTTCTGGAGCATCGACGCCGCGGGCCGGGTCGTCTCCGACCGGAAGCAGGGCTATGCCCACGCCTTCGCGATCTACGGTCTGGCGGAGTGGCACGCGGCCACGGGCGAGGCGGAGGCGCTGGCGCGGGCGCAGGAGCTGTTCACGGTGCTGGACCGGCATACGCACGATCCGCGGCACGGCGGCTACCTCGAGGCGTGCGCGGCTGACTGGGGGCCGCTGGCGGACCTGCGCCTGAGCGAGATCGAGGTCAACACGCCGAAATCGATGAACACGATGCTTCACGTGCTGGAGGCGTTCACCACGCTCCTGCGGGTGTGGCCCGACGCGCGGGTGCGCGAGCGCCTGACCGAGCTCGTGACGGTGTTTCTCGATCACATCTACACCGCCCGCCCCGCGCCGCACTGCCAGCTGTTCTTCACGGAAGACTGGCGCCCGGTCGACGGGATCGTGTCCTTCGGCCACGATATCGAGGCCAGCTGGCTGCTGGGCGAGGCCGCGGCGGTGCTGGGCGACGCGGCGCTGACGGCGCGCGTGCAGCCGGTGACCCGCGCCCTGGCCGGGGCCGTGCTGGTCCACGGCGTGGACGCGGACGGCGGCGTATATCACGAGGGACGGGACGGGCGCCTCACCGACACGGACAAGCATTGGTGGCCGCAGGCCGAGGCCGTGGTCGGCTTCCTCAACGCCCACGCGCTGACCGGCGACCGGCGTTTTCTGGAGGCCGCGCTGCACAGCTGGCAGTTCATTGAGGACCGGATCATCGACCGCGAGCTCGGCGAGTGGCGTCCCGGCGTGGACCGGGCGGGCCGGCCCAAAGGGGCGTACCCCGAGTTTCGCGACGGCTACAAGATCGGCCCGTGGAAGTGCCCGTACCACAACGGCCGCGCCTGCCTCGAGGTTCTCCGCCGCGTGCCGGCGTGACGGCGGGATCCGCGCGCCGCGAAGGCTGCCCGCCTTTTGTCGGCGACTCCGGCACGGCACGTCGCCGTAGTCCCGGCCTGCCGGGACGTAGCCGGGTGGCCTGCCGAGCCGTAGCTTCCAGAATCTGAAAGCGAAGGCTGGTATCCCCACTCGGACTTGAACCGGGATCTACGGTTTAGGAAACCGCTGCTCTATCCTGTTGAGCTATGGGGACCCGGTGGACGGACATGAAGCGGGTTTCCCGCCGCGGGTCGAGCGCGTTTCGCCGCGCGTGGCGCCCGGCGCGCCGCCCATCTTTGCCAGCACGCGCCATTGGGTTGCGCCCCGTAGGGGGGAGACGTGCCGGCGATATGGGTTCTTCGCCCTATTGGTAGGCAGCTCACCAGAGGATAGGCTGGACATCCTCCTCACCATCTAAACTGGAACCCGGAGCGGTAGTTGGGTAAACCCCATCCGCTCGGTCTGCGCTCATGACCGAGGCGGCAGCCGTGCCGTCGACCGGCGCGTTTCTCAATTGATCAGCAATTCAAACCCCACCATCCGCCCAACCACAGAACGACAGCCGACGAATCAGTTCCACCGGTGCCCGCCCGCCGCGACCAGCCAACACGCGTTTCATGACCGGGCGCCATGGCCGCCTAGCAGCATCCCTTGATGATTTTCCAACACCTCCTGCATTATCGAATCGATCTGGCGGCATTTCTCGCCCTCACCCTGGCGAGTGCGCTGCTGGCGCGACATCTGATCCGCACCAGAACCCGCACCGGCAGGTTCTCGACGCGCGCCTGGATTTCGGTCGCGCTGTTCGCCGCCGCCAGCGGAGGGCTGGCTGAATTTCTGGGCCACCAGGAGCGCACCCGGCTGCAACAGTCGGTGGCGGGGCTGGCGCCGACCTATGCCTACGAGTTGGAACGCATGGGTCACGCCCGGATCACCCTGGATACCCCGCCCGACGACCCGCGCTACCTCGCCATGATCGAGGCAGAAAAGGCCTGGTTGCAGCGAAACCCGAATGTGGCCGACATCTACACCTACCGCCGGATGCCGGACGGCAGGTTCGTCTTCATCGTCGATTCCGAGACCGATTACAACCACAACGGCCGGTACGAGGGCTCGCGGGAGGCCCGCACGCCCATCGGCACGCCCAACGACATCGCGGACGAGTACGACGTGAGGGCGGCCAACGGCGAAGCCGTCTTCGATCCCGACATCACCGCCGACCAATGGGGCGTGTGGGTCAGCGCTGCGCAGCCCATGTTCGACGCCGACGGGCGCGTTGAAGCCGTGCTCGGCGTGGATTTTCCCGCCGATGGCTGGGTTCGCGGCATCCTCGGGGCACGGGTCGTGACGCTGGGCGCGGCCTTCCTGATGATGATCCTGTTCTCCGGCGCCGTCCTCGTCACCCGGTTGCGCAGCGAACTCACCGAGCGCCGGCGGGCGGAAGACCTGATCCGCAAGTCCGAGGAGAAATTCCGGAGCATTTTTGAGAATTCGCCCGTCGGCATCTTCCAATCCACGACGGAAGGCCGGCTTTTGACTGCAAATTCAACGCTCGCCGGGATCTTCGGCTTCGCCTCCGCGGCGGAGATGGTCAGCCAGGTCAGGGACAACCCGGAGCTGCTGTTGGTCGATTCCGCGCAGCACGGTGAGATGATCCGGTCAGCGGCGGCGTCGGAGCAAGTCATCCGCCGGGAAATCAGGTACCGGCGCAAGGATGGCACGGCCTTCATCGGCAGTGTGTCCATCCGGGCGCTGCGCGGAACCGCCGGGGAGACCGGGATTCTGGAGGGGTTTCTGGAGGATGTCACCGAACTCAGGCAAAAGGCGGACGAAATTCTGCACCGCAACCGGGAACTGGGCCTGCTCAACCGGGTCATGGCCACGCCCCATGTGGATTCAGGCCCGCAAAAGCTTCTGGAGGTGGCGTGCCGTGAGCTGGCCCAGGCATTCGATCTGACCCAGGCCAGCGCCGCGCTGCTGAACGACGATCGGACCGATCTCACCATCGTGGCGGAATATGCCGCCCCGGGTCGTCCCTCCGTGTTGAACTCCTGCCGGCCGCTGGCCGAGGTGCCCTTGGTCCAGCGCCTGATCGAACAAAAGCAGCCCGTGGTGGTGCAGGATCCCGTCGGCGATCCCAGTCTGGGGGCCGCGCAGGATCTGACTCAACGCCGCGATGTGCGGTCATTGCTCGCGCTGCCGTTGATCATCGAGGACCAGGTGGAGGGAGCCCTGTTTCTCAGCGCGATGGAAACACGGTCCTTCTCCGCCGACGAGATCGAGGTCGCATGGAGCGTGACGGGCGAGGCGGCCCGGGGACTGGCCTTGGGCCGCTTGAGCGAAACCCGCGACCGCCTGATGGCGGCCATCGAGCAGGCGCGCGAGTGCATCTCCATCACCGACGCAGAGGGTGTCATCCTTTACGTCAACGCGGCGTTCGCCCAGACCACGGGTTACGGCCCGGGCCAGGCGGTTGGACAGACGCACCGCATTCTCAAGAGCAACAAGCACGACGCTTCCTTCTTTGGGGATTTGTGGGCGACCATCGCGTCCGGCCAGGCCTGGCACGGCCGCATCATCAACCGGAAAAAGGATGGCAGCTTCTACACCTCCGATGCCGTGATCACGCCGGTGCGGGACGAGTCGGGCCCGATCGTGAATTACATTGCGGCCGCCCGCGACATCACGCGGGAGCTGCAGCTGGAGGAACAGTTTTTGCGCGCCCAGAAGATGGAGGCGGTGGGGCAACTGGCGGGCGGGGTCGCGCATGACTTCAATAATATCATCGGGGCCATCCTGCTGCATCTGAATCTCATGGGGCTGGACCCGAGTTTGGCGGAAAAGCTCCGCGTCGAGCTCAAGGAATTGGAAGGAGAATGCGGGCGGGCGGCGAATCTGACCCGGCAGCTGCTGATGTTCAGCCGGAAACAGGCCGTGCAGATGAAGACGGTCAACCTGACCCAACTATTGGAAGGCTTGCTGAAGATGCTCCGGCGGCTCCTGGGGGAGCGGATCGAGATCATTTTGCAGGGGCCGGGGGCGGCGGTGCTGGTGGAGGCGGATCCCGGCATGATCGAGCAGGTGGTGATGAACCTGTGCGTGAACGCCCGGGACGCCATGCCGCGCGGCGGCCGGCTGACGATCACCACCAACGTCGTCGAGATCGATGCGGCCTCCGCCAAGGAAAATGCCAAGAGCGGAAAGTATGTCTGCCTGGCGGTGGCGGATTCGGGCGAGGGGATGGACGCAGTGACCATGCAGCGCATCTTCGAGCCGTTCTTCACCACCAAGGAGGCAGGCAAGGGCACCGGGCTGGGCCTGGCGACGGTGTATGGGATCGCCAAGCAGCACCACGGCTGGGTCGAGGTGGACAGTGCCGTGGGCCGGGGCAGCGTCTTTCGGGTTTATCTCCCCTATTCCGACCGGACGATTGCGTCCGGCACCTCGGCGCCGGGTTTCGAGGGGAGGCGGGGGACGGAATCCATCCTGCTGGTGGAGGATGAAAAGCACGTGCGGCAAATGGCCGCCCAGTGCCTGCGGGAATTCGGCTATCAGGTGGAGGAGGCGGTCGACGGCGTCCAGGCCCTGGAACATTGGGAGCAGCATCGATCCGAGATCGCGCTGCTGCTGATTGACATGGTGCTGCCCGGGCGGACCACCGGATTGGAAATTGCCCAGCAGTTCAAGCGAGCCAAAGACACCCTGAAAGTGATCATCATGAGTGGCTACACCGAGAATGTGACGCAAGTGGAGTCGGCCATCGCCCGTGAACACATGTCCTACCTCACCAAGCCCTTTGA
>CAZAFS010000040.1:0-15748 GCA_964484165.1 uncultured Opitutaceae bacterium
TGCAGCCCTCGTGCGTACCCTGGGCCTTCATGATCTTGTAGAGGATGGAAATGTAAAGCGGCACCACCGGGATGGCCGAGCTGGCCTGGGTGACGAGGGCCTTGTTGATCGAAATGAAGGCGCGGCCGTAGCCGCGGGCCTTGAGCCTCGCGTCGATGCGGCGGGCGGCGCGTTCCAGGTCGTTCTTCGCCAGCCCGATCGTGCCGTTGCGATAGATGGGCCACGTGACCTCGGGCCCGATGTAGGAATAGGAGATGGCGGTGGCGCCCGGCGCGAGGAGATCCGCGTCCTCGAGCGCCTGCATCCACAGTTCCCAATCCTCGCCGCCCATGACGGCGACCGTGTCCGCGATTTCCTCGTCGGTCGCCGGCTCGATCGTGATGTCGCTGACCACGCCGGCGTCGGTGTCGACCGTCTTGTTGGTGTAGAACTGGCCGACGGGTTTGAGCACCGATTTGTGGACGGCGCCCGTCGTGGGGTGGACGCGGCGCGGCGCGGCGACGCTGTACACCACGAGGTCGACCTGTTTGAGGTCGTTCTTGATGAGCTCGATGGCCTGCTGCTTGATGGCCGCGGAGAAGGCGTCGCCGTTGAGGCTGCGCGCGTACAGGCCGGCCGCCCGCGCGGCGCGCTCCAAGGCGACAGAATTGTACCAGCCGGGCGTGGCGGGCCGGTCATCCTCGGACGGCCGGTCGTAATACACCCCAAAAGTGGCGGCGCCGGACCCAAAGGCGGCCGTAATGCGGGAGGCGAGTCCGTATCCGGTGGAGGCCCCGATCACCAGGGCCCGTTTCGGCCCGTTGGCAATGGGCCCCTTGCTCTTCACGTAGTCGATCTGCTCCTGGACAAAGGCGGCGCAGCCGACCGGATGAGCGGTCACGCAGACAAAACCGCGTACCTTGGGCTTGAGAATCATTGCCGGTTGAGTTTCTCGACCAACTTCCGGGTGACAAGTATCAAGTGTGAAGCGGAACGCAACCGGCCCATGCCGTTAATGGCCCGGCAAATCCGGAACTGCGGGAGGTTTGGCCGCGGCGCCCCTCACTGGCTGGTGAGCACCATCGGATCCCCGGCGGCCGGCCCGCCGCCGTCGCTCCCGACGGTGATGAAAAATCTGGCGGAAGCCTGCACCGCGCGCTCCGGCTTGAACGGCAGGCGGAGGTCGCCTCCCGCGGCCTCGACGGTGAACGCGCCGGCGTGGAGGGCCGCGGGATACCGGGGATCCAGGATCCAAAGCTGATAACTATGGTTGGTCGCGGGGGCCGGCAGGTTGCGGGTGAAAAGGGTTCCCTCCTGCCGGAGCGGATTCCAGACCACGAGACCCAGGACGGCGGGGCTGGCGGGGGCCGGAGCGTGCAGGGGAATGAAGTCGCACTGCGCCAGGGCCTCCTGCTCATGCGGCTCAACCGACAAGTCGGCGATCAGCCGGGAGGACAGGATGCGTTCGGCCTCCAGCCGCTGCTGCAGGCTTTTCACTTCGATGGCGGTGAATGCACTCTGTTCATGCAACCCGACGAGTTCCGTGCGGGCGGCGAAGTAAGCCTCGCTGAGAAAACCGGCCAGCAGGGCGAAGCCGGCTGCGGCGGCCCACGGCAGCCAGCCCAGCAGGCCGGCCGGACCGGCGCGACCGCCAAACGCCGCCGGCGGTCCGTCCGCCGCCTGGGGGCGCGGGTTTTCGGCGGGGTCACTCATGGGCGGGGGAAACGTGCGCCGGGGGCCGGAGCGGCCGGCGCAGATGGCCGGGCCTGGCGGGAATCGGCGGGGGCGGCGGGAACTGGCTCGAGCATGAAAACACGGACGTGGCGTCATGCCATCGTAATTGTTCCCGCAGGCAAATCCAAACTCGGCGCCCGGTTGCGGCCGGCGGTGCCGCGGCCGTCACAGCAGCACCAGTCCAAGCAGGCCCAGCACGAGCAGGGCGGCGAGCACGGTCAGCGCCTTTCTCTCCTGGCGGGTCAGTCGCAGTGGCATGGGGGTCACAATCCGAAGGCGTGCAGATGGGTGAAGATGTCGGCGAGCAGGGGCTCGTCGGCGATGGCGTTCCACGGGCGGTTGCTCGACACCCGCACAAACAGCTGGTCGGCATCCTTGCGAAAACCATAGCGCCAGGCGAGCGCCAGCAACTCGCGCGGCGAGCGCGGATCCCGCTGGGTGATGGGCGCCCCGTCGTAGAGGTGCCAGAACCAGACATGCTGGGGATAGTTTTCGCTCGTAAACAGCCGGTATTCAGCCGCCGGCAGCGGGCGCCCGGCGATGCGCAAGGCGAACTTCCCGGCGACCGCTGGCACCGCCTGCCAGCCCACGCCGGGCCAGCACGCATCCGGAGTGTGCACGGCAACGTTGGTCACCGTCGTCTGGCCGGCGGACCAGTAAGCGAGGTAGACGGTGATTTGGGTGAAGTCCTCCGGCGTGCCTTTGAAATAGGAGCGCTGGACCAGATCATTGGTCTGCAGGGTGTCGGCAAACAGGTAAAGGTCGCCGCTAGTCAGAACCTTCCAGCCTTCGGCCGCGGCGGGCAGGGCGGCCGCGAGGTTGGGCGGCGGGCCGGGCTTGAGACGCGCGGGCCGGGTGTGGGAGACGAAGAACGTCCCCACCCCGCTCGCCAGCACCAGAAAGCCGGCCAACACCGCCTGCGTGGCGAAGAGGGTCCACCCCGGACTGCGCACCAGCGGCGCGGCGGGCCCGGCCGGGGCCGGCGGACGGCCGCGCGGCTCCAGCAGAAACGCGCAGCCCACCAGCACGAGCGCCGTGATGCCCAGGATCGCGTAGCCCGTGGCGTCATGCCAGAAGCCGCTGATGTCGACGCCCGCGTTGGCCAGCAAGGTGAGGGTGAGGGAGCGCCCGAAATTCATGAGCACGGCCAACGGCCCCGCCAGCAGCAGCAGCACGGCGCGGGCCCACGGGCGCCGCACCAACAGGGCGGAGAAGAACAGGCCCGCAAACAGGCACGCGATGAGGCTGCGGATGCCGCTGCACGCCTCTTCGACCCCCACCGTGGAGTTGGCGAGATCAATCAGGTTGCCGCGCTGGCGCGCGGCCACCCCCAGCACGTGCAGGGCGGTCAGGACATGTCCGGTGACCCAGGTCTGGAGCCGGAGGGTCAGCGTCGTGTACGTGCCCGGCGGCATCGGCGCGGCTAGCAGCCACAAAACCACGGCCGTAAAAGTCATCCAATTGAGCGGCACAAAACCCGGCGGCGCGGCCGACAGGGCCGCCAGACCGGCCAGCAGGGCCGTGGCGAAGGCCGCCACGATCACGAACAACACGAGGCTGTGCGACCAGCCAAGCGACACGGCAAAAAGTCCCCCGGCGGTGAGACCGGCGAGAGCCAGCGCCGCCAGCAGGGCCGTGGCGGCGAGCGTCAACACCCCGGCGCGCGGATGGCGGAGCGGGCGGCTCCGCCGGCTTTCCCATAACAGCAGCCCGAAGACCAGCGGCATGAAGAGCCCGTGGGACAAATCGGGATTCTGCCGCCACTGCGGCCACAGATAGAGGCAGAGCACCAGCGTCTGGGCTCCGAGCAGCGTCACGTTGAACCACGCCAGGACCCGCGCGCCGGTGAATCCGGCCGGCGCCTCGCTGCGGTCATCCGGTCCGGTGGGGCGGGCCGGCGGGTCGGACGCGGTCATGGCGACGGAGGGACTTTGACGGAAATCGTGGCGGTCGGACCGCTGTAATGGTCAAAGAGGGCATAGATCATCTCCAGTGACAGGGCCGGCAGGGTGGGCAGAATCGTCTCCGGCCGCCGGCCGGGATCGTTCTGCTGGAAAAACGCTTCGACCGTGTCGAGCCGCGTCATGCGCGACCCGGAAAGCGTCTTCAGCATGGCGGCGGTGGCATGCATCTTGTCCCAGTCCCTCGCCACGCCGCAGGCCACCAGGAAGTCGGAGTAGGCGGCATAGGTCGAGATATCTGCCGGCAGCTTGGAGCGTTTGACGCACTGGGCCAGCGCGTCCAGGACCGCGGGGTTGGGATGGCGCACGAGGTGGGTGCTCAGAAGTTCAAGCTCGCGGGCGTTGACGGGTTCCTGCGCGAGGCGCTGGCGCAGCACGTCCTGGCGGCCGAGGGCGGCGAGCACCTCGAGACGGAGCTGGTAGGCGTCGGCGTCGGGAAGCCGCTTGGCCGTCGTGTACCGGTTCAGCATGGCCAGGGCTTCATTGGGCCTCCCCAGCACGATCAAACGGCTCACCTGGAAATAGGGTCCATAGAAACCGGCGCCGGCCGGCAGTTCGCTCGTCAGGCCGGGGAGCAGCTTGAGGCCCCCGCCCTGGCGGATGAGAAGTTCGGAGTTGATCAGGGCGACGTAGATGGGATCGAGCTCGCCCGCATGCTTCTCGATGAGCTCGCGGAGGGGCTGGTCGTCCCGGGTGTGGTGGGTCACGAAGAACAAGGCGTGGAGCCAGGCCGGGCGTTGCGCGCGATCATCCAGCAGCAGCCGCGAGGCGAGGCCGGCCGCCCGGTCGAACCGGCCGGTCACGAGCAGAAATTTGTACCACGCCTCGGCGGTGGTGGCGCGGTGCTCCGGATGTTCCCGCATGAGGAGCGTGAAAATCCGGTCGGCGATGTCCGGCTGACCGAGCGACATGAGCTGGGCGAGTTGGAGGCCGATGTCGTAGTTGCGGGGGTTGTTCTGGAAGGCGATGTCGAGGGAGAGGATGGCTTCGTTGACGCGGTGCGCGTCGAGCGCGCGCTGGGCCTTGGCCACGAAATAGTCGCTGCGGGCCAGGCGCAGCTCGGTCCAGCGGGGCGGCCAGAGGAGGGAGACGGGCGAGAGGGGATAGCCGATGATCCGGAGGCACGCAAAGAGGCCGAGCGCCGCCGCGAGGTAGAGCGCGAGCGCCGCCGACCCATAGTAAGCCGCGGCCCGGCGCCAAAACGGGCGCACGTCGCGCATGTCCACCGAGCAGCGCAGGCCCTCCGGAGTCTCGACCAGCAGGGGACACACCCGTCGGAATCGCGCGGGCTGGTGCCAGTAGTGCGCCGCGTCGCAGCCGGTCTCGCGGGCGCGGCCGGAATCGCTCGGGTTCTGGCAAGGGCAGCGGGCCCGGCCGCGGCTTAGGCGGAAAAGGCTTTTGCGCGCGTTCCAGTAGAGCAATCCCCACCAGAAGCGAAAGAAATCACCAAGCCAGCCGATCACACCGGCAGGATAGTCCGGCGGACATTCCCACGCCAAGCCAAAGAATGAGGGGTAAACGGGATGCCCGGCATCCGCCACCGGCGACTGGCGCGCGGCGTTTTTCTGGACAATGTTGCGCCTCCCCTCTGCCATTCCTCCATGAACCTACCGGCGAAAATCCTCCCTTCCCTGGCGGCGCTCGGCGCCGCGTTGAGCCTCGGCGCACTGCTCCCGGCGGCTGAAGTCGGCCGGGCCGCGCCCGATTTCACCCTCACCGATCTGGCCGGCACGACCCACAAGTTGTCGGATTACCGCGGCAAGATCGTCGTGCTCGAGTGGGTCAATCCCGAGTGCCCGATCGTCCAGAAGCACTACAACAGAAGCGGCAATATCCCGCGGCTGCAGCAGACCTACACCGGCGAGGGGGTGGTCTGGCTCTCGATCAATTCCGCCGCGCCCGGCAAGGAGGGCGACTATGATGCGGCCCGAGTCAAGGCCTGGATGCAACGGGTGCACTGGTCGGCCACCGCTTATTTTCGCGATCAGACCGGCGACGTCGGGCACCGGTACGGCGCCAAGACCACGCCGCACATTTTCATCATCAACCGGGATGGCACCCTGGTCTACGCCGGCGGCATTGACAGCATCGCCTCGTCCGACCCGGCGGACATCGCCAACGCGACCAACTATGTCACGGCCGCGATGGCCGACCTCCAGGCCGGACGGCCGGTGGCGGAGAGCAACACCCGGCCGTACGGCTGCTCGGTGAAGTATTGAGGCCGGCGCCAGCGGCGCTCATTCCCGCCGGCGGCCGGGCCAGGTCTCCGGCCGCCGCCAGAAGGCGTCGTCGCGGCCGCCGTAGTAGGCGGCGAGCACCTGGTCCATGACGTGCGACGTGCGGCGCGCCGATGCGCCCGTGCTCGGGCACCCCCCGCGGCCGAGCAGCTCGTCGACGACCGTCTGGATGAGCGGCTGCTGCACATGCGGCGGATTCGGCCGGTCAAAGGCCTGCGTGCCGGCGGCCGTCTCGAGGCGCGGCGGGTCGTTGCCAAACAGGCTGAGCGTCACCCGTCCCTCGGTGCCGCCGATTTCCAGCGTGTCGTCGCGCGCCGCGCTCGCGAAATTCCAGGCGGCGGTGCCCGGCACGCCGGGGCCGGCGACAAAACTCATCGTCACCACATCCTCGACGGCGGGCGCGGACGCCAGGTTGGCGGCGGTGCCGGTGACGGCGGACAGCGGGCCGAGGAGGAAGTCGAGCAGGTCGAGCAAGTGGGAGCCGAGATCGAGGAACAGGCCGCCGCCGGCCTTCGCGGCGTCCAGCCGCCACGCGCCGCCGGTGTCGCGGTGGTTGGGCGCGGCCAGATGATAGCGCACCTCCGTCGGCCGGCCGAGCGCGCCGCGGTCGAGCAGCTCCTTGACCAGGGTGAAGCGGGGCAGACAGCGCCGGTAGTAGGCGACGAAGAGTTTCTGTCCGGCACCGGCAAAGGCCGCGATCATCCGGTCGCATTCCACGGCGTGGCGGGCCATGGGTTTCTCGACGTAGGCCGGCTTGCCCGCCGCCGCCACCAGCAGGGCGTAGTCCGCGTGGGTCCCGGGCGGGGTGGCCACGTAGACTGCGTCGACGTCGGGATCCTGGATGAGGGCCTCGGCCCGGTCATACCAACGCGGCACGCCGTGGCGCCGCGCGTAGTCGGCCGCCAGTGCGCCCTGCCGCCGCATGACCGCCACCAGCTGCGAGCCGGACGCCTTTTGCAGCCCGGGACCGCTCTTGACCTCGGTGACATCGCCGCAGCCGATGATGCCCCAGCGGACCGTCGTCCGCCCCTGAAACTGCGGGGAAAGCATCCGGAAAACGTGGGGACGGACCCAACCCGAGGCAACGCCGGATTGGGCACCTGGCGACGAAAAAAGGCCGGCCGGCGCAAAGGCCGGCCGGCGCATAAACTCAGCTAACAAGCGAACCCCAAAAGGTCTCAGAAGTTATGCGTGATGGAAACCTTCCACGCGCGCGGATCGCCGACGATCGCCGAGGTGCGGCTGCCCGCGGCCAGGATGTAGTCCTTGTCGAGAGCGTTGGCGATCTGGAGACGGACCGTCCAGTCCGGTCGGCGATAGGTGAATCCGACGTTTATGATCGTGCGACCGGCCACCAGGAAGGAGGGCTGCTGCGGCACGAGGCCCACGCCGCCGGTGATGGGTTTGCTCGTCGTGTAGGCGTTCACATTCTCGCCCGCCACGTCACTCTTGTAGTCAATGCCCACATTGGCGCCGAAGCCCGTCAGCACACCCTCGGTAAACCGGTAGTCGAGGTAAACGGCCCCAGCGTGGTCGGGCACGGCCCGAACCCGCACATTGGTGGTCGGCTGGCGCTCCTTGAACGAAGTGTAGTTGCCCAGAATGGTCAGATTTTTGCCGAGGGAATACGTGCCTTCGAACTCCCAGCCCTTCGCATTGAGATTAAGATAGATGGGATTCTCCAACGCATTCGCTTCCGCCTGCCGGCCTTGGGCCACCAGCGTGTAATACTCGCTGTTGGGGACGCCGTAATTCTGCTGCGCGATCTTGAAATAAGAGAACGCGGCAGTGAGCCTGCCGTCCAACAGCGAGGTTTTCACACCGAACTCATCCTGGCTGCCCGAGGTCGGCCGGAACCGCTGGACCGTCGTGGCCGAAGTCCAGTAAGGGCCGGGGCCGAACGTCGTGGTGTTTTCGAGATAGGTGCCGGGCGCGAGTTCGCCGGGCATCGTCCCGCCCGTGGTGTTGCGGCTGGCAAAGAGGGAAACCTCCTTGATCGGCTTCACGACGATACCAATGGACTTGGCGTTCGTGCACAGATTATAGGTCGGAGCGGCCAGGAGTATGGTTGAGTTGAGGCTGGTATTGGTGGCGTCTGCCCGGGTCAAAACTCCGTAGAACCGGGAGAGGCCGCCGGAGAGCAGCAGGTGGTCATTGAAGGCGCTCACCGACTCGAAGATGAACGCGTTCAGCGTGGACTGCTTGGACACAATATCACCGCCGCTCTGGACGCTCGTCGGTGAGGGGAGGGAGAAATCAGCCGGCACAATGGCGGGGAACTGGTAGGGCGGGAACGAGATGTTGAAAAGCCCGGGGTAAGTGATGCCATTGATGGTGGCCCCGGCGGGATTGTTGGCCACCGCCGGGCGCGAAGCGGAATAGGGCCCGAAGTTGGTGGTGGCGGCGGCCCAGCTCTTGTAGTGGACCTTGGAAAAGTCCGCCGCGATGCCGCCCAGGGTGGTCGATTTGAACCAAGGGGTTTCATACTTGGCGGCATAGTCGTTCTTGAGGTGAGCTTCCGCGTAGTCCAAGTCGACCCGAGTGACGTTGTGGGTGTAATACCACAGGGACGGATCGTTGACCGCGACGGCGGTGGCGACCGGCGTGACCGTGCCGTCGGCATTGGTGGTGGTAGTCCAATTGACGCCGGGCTCATAGAGTCCCGTCGTGGGATTGCGGCTACCGCCGCCGATATTGGCGATGGCGTCGTTGGTGCCACCGACATCGATGCGGCGGACGTGGTCACCCATGACATAGAAGCGGGACGTCACATGTTCGCCCAGGGTCGAGAGCAACTCGGCGCTCATGCGCTCGGTGGAACGGTGCCGGCAGTCATCCTTGTCGCCGAATGACCAATTGCGGGGCAGGCCGCGTGCGATCACGGCGGTCTGGTTGCTGCCGATGCTGGGATCGATCGGGAGACCGCCCATGTTGGTCTCGCGGTTCTGCAGGAAATCGGCTTTGAGGGTCAGCTTCTGGGTCGGCGTCAGCTCGACCGAGAAGGACGGCGAAAACTCGTAGCCGTTGCGGAACATGGCTTTGATGTACATGTTGTTGTTCCGCCACAGACCGGCGACCAGGCGCACCGCCATGTGGTTTTTCTCATTGAGCACGCGGTTGAGGTCGAAGCTGAAGTCGTTGCCGAGGTATTGGGCCAGGTTGAGCGTGACCGAAGCCGCGTCCCGGGGTCCGGGCGACTTGGTGATGGGATTCATCACGCCACCAGGGCTGCCGCCGGGGACCAGGATCGCGTTCGGGCCTTTGATCACTTCGATGCGATCGATGTTGATTTGCGGAATCGACATGCTGTAGCCCGATCCGCCCGAGATGACGGAGCCGTCGATGAACTCCTGCGATACCTGGAAGCCGCGGATCATGTAGCGATCACCGCCGAACGGCAGCGTCGACTCGACCACCGGCGTCACGTATTTCGCGGCGTCCGACATCTTGAAGCTCATCGAATCCGCGATGAACTCACTCGGGACGACCGAGAGGGTCTGCGGGACGTCCTGGATCGACATCGCCACGCGCGTGGCCGACAACGCCTGCTGCGACTGGTAAGGGTTGACCGGGGTTTCGGTGATGACGAACTTGGGCAGCACGATGACCTCCTGCCCGGCGGCGGCGGATTGGTCGGTGGCAGTCTGGCCCCGGGCGGTCAGGGGGCCCCCACTGAGAGCAAGCGCCGCAAGCAGGCGCGCTAAACGGTTTGGCTTTTTCATGGGCGGTGGAATCACGGGACTTCTCGATTCGTTGCGATTAGCGCCCGACCGAACGACTGCGATCGCTCCCGTGCGATCAGCCTTGACTGCCGTGAGAACTGTTCCCGCCAACAGCTGGTCGAGGGCCTCCGCGGCCGCGAATCTGCCGTGCACGGCGTTGGTGATCACGCCAGAGACGGCATCCGCGGAGTAGAGGAGATCCTGACCGGACTGCAGGGTGAACTTTTCAAGGGACCAGGCGGCCGGACCAGAGGGAATATCGAACATCTTCGCCATCTGGCCGTCGGCGCGCGGTGCCGCGGCACCAATGCTGAGCGTCAAAAGAGCAAGAACAACGGTTAGTCGGGTGGCTTGGGTGAGGTGATCAACGGACAGGCGATCGCGACCGGGGCACCCACGCCCGGCCGGAGGATCGCGCTGGATCGGTGTTCCGGCAGAAGCCGCACCGACATAACCAAGACGAACCAGACGCCACAGCCTAACTAAGGAAAATCGCACGGGGCCCATTTTCGCCACCTCGCCCCCATTCGCTACCGGGCCAGGCGGATCACCGTTTCGTCGCCTCGATTCTCGGCGACCACGCCAAAGCTTTGCTGCAGCAGTTCAAGCAAAGGTTCGATGTGGTGCGCGGAAAAGGCTCCCCCGAAACGGCGCGCCGCCAACGCGGGGTCGTCGATGACAATCTTGTGCTGATTATAGCGGTTGAACTCGGATACGACCTCGGCCAGCGGCACGTCGGAGAACTCCAGCCGCCCCTCCCGCCACGCCAGGGCGCTGCTGGCCGCCCGCGGCTTGATGGCCGTGATGATCGTCGAGGCGAGGGCGGGCTCCTGGTTGGCCCCCAGCGTTACCTGCGCAATCTGCCCGACCGTCAAAAGCGGACCGAGATCCGCTGGCGGAGCGCCCGGGCTTGCCGAGCTGTCACCAGCGGCCAGCTGGACCACTCGGACTTTTCCTTCGGTGACCAGCACGTCGACTGTCGTTGGCATCAGGCGGATGTTGAAGGCGGTGCCCACGGCCCGGACGGCGACTTGGCCGGCTTGCACCCAAAAGGGGCGCGCCGGATTCTTCGCCACGACAAAATAGGCTTCTCCGCGCAACAGCTCGACCCGCCGCTCGGATTCGCGGTAGGACACCTTGATGGCCGTGTTGGTATTGAGCAGCACCAGCGACCCGTCCGGCAGATCAAGCTTGCGCAATCCCCCTACCGGCGTGGCGGCGGACTCGACAAACGTCGATGCGGCCGGGGTCAGGGTTCGCCAGCCGGCGAATACCACCGCGACCAAGGCCGCGGCGGCCAGGGCCGCCCGGAGATAGGGGAAAAAGGACAGCGGGCGTCGCGGCGCATCGGACACCTGGGCGAGGGCGCCGGCCCGACGCGGTGCGTCCACCCGCAGGCAGTCCAGCAATTGCGAAGTCTCCTCCATCTCCGCAAACACCCGCGCATGGCGAGGATCTTCGTCGAGCCAGCGCCGGAACGCCTGCTGCTCGTCGCCCGCCATCCCCTGCACCCGCCGCCACACCCATTCGGCCGCTGCGCGCTCGACCTCGTCGGGCTCGCCGGCCGGGGGCGGATTCGGATCGTGATTTCGATTGCTCATGGCCGGCGCCCCCTGAGCACCCCGCGGACCAGCAGGTACTTCCGGCACCGGGCGAGCCCGATGACCAGCTGGGCATTTACGGTGTTCACCGACAGGCCCAGTTGCCCGGCGATCTCGAGATTCGACAATCCCTGGAGTTTCTGCAGGCGCATGATCCGGCGGCAGCGTTCCGGAAGTGAATCGATGGCCTCCCGGAGGATTTCGAATTCTTGGGAACTGCAGACCGACTCGACCACGCCGTCCCGATCTTCCATGACGGATGCGCGCTCGGATTCCGTCGCGGAAATCATGGGGGTCGCCCGATTGCGGCGGAACAGATCAAAGGCCACATTGCGCGCGATCATGAAAAGATACGATTTCGCGTTTGCCACCTTGCGGTGGGCTTGGGTCCGGATCAATCGGAAGTATGACTCCTGAACGATGTCGTCGCTCTCCGACAGCGACGGAAACCGCACCCTCAACCAAGCCCGGAGCGCCGGTTCGTGGGGCAAGATCTCCTCCGCGAACCAGACGCGCTCGGTCGGCGCGCCCGGAGCGATGTTGGACGGTTCCAATGTTTGTGGGGTAAGCCTGCTGCCCATCGGGGGCCTGGAGAAAGGTGGAGGCGTCGTACTCGTGTAGGCAGGGTCTGTCAAGAGGAGGGCAGGGGTGCGCCGGGCGACATTTCTATCGGACTGTAAAGCAACGGCGGCCGACCCCTCCGCCCCCCGACGGGGCCCGCTTGCCGAAACGCCCGTCAGGCTGATTTGACGATGCATCCGCTCGATCGGCGCGCGCGCCAGCCGGAGGCACTGTGGCGGGCGCGCGCCCGCCCGGGATCTACGGTATTTCGACCGCCGGAATTCGCAGTGCGGCTTTCTATGGCAGCGGGTGCAGTCCCTCCGCCCGGATCGTCCAGCTGCCGTCCTGGGGAAAGCCGGGGTGGGATTCCGCACAGCCGTCCCAGCCGGCGACCATCAGCGCCACGGCCGAAAGCAGCGCGCCGTTGGCGGGCAGATACGCGGCAATTTCACGGCGATCAGCGCCGGCCGCCGCGCTCCCCGGCGCGGCCGCCGGCAGGCCCGGTCGAACCGCCTGGTCGCTGCGCTGGGGACAATGCCCGTTCGGCAAATAGCGGTTGTTCGGTCCGTCGCGCAGCAGGATCTCCAGCGCCACGTCGGGCTCGCCCAGGCGGGTGGCCGTCATCGCGATCATCGGATAATCCCAGCCCCAGATCTTGGTCTGCCAGTCCCAGGTCTGCAGCACCGCGGTGAGCGTGCGTCGCATGGTGGCGCGGTCCACGCCCTCGCCGGGCAGCACCCCCAGCGGCATGAGCATCTCCGGGTGGTCGTGGCGGCTGTCCCGATTCACCCAGGTGTCCGGATGCGATTCGAGGGCCACATAACAGCCGTCCTGCACCGGCAGCGGGGCCAGGCGCTCGCACCGGTCGTCCCAGGCCGGATCCCGCGGCAGGCCGAGCCGTTCGCGCCAGCGCTGCGCGACGCCGAGCGCGAACCGCCAGTAGGCCAGCTCGAAGCCCGGATTCTGGCTGGTGGCGGGATCGTGGATCTCCTGCGCGATCCAGAGCGGCGGGCCGAGCACGTAGCAGCGCCGCGCGGCGTCGAAATGCAGCATCGAGGCGAGGCCATCGGCGGTGGCAAACACCAGTTCGCGGTAACGCGCCAGCGTCGCCGGTGTGGGCGAGTTGCGATAGAGCAGCTCGGCGAGATAGATCGGCTGCGGCTGGTTCCAGACGATCAGCGGATTGCCGCCGGGGCTTTCGCGGCCCTCGGGTCCCACCATTTTCGGCCAGCGGGCGCCGCGCAGCCCGCGCTGGCGGGCGAGGTCGCGCGCCACCGGCAGATGATCCTGGTACCAGGCCAGCGCCCGGGCCACGTAGGCGTCGCGCCCCCAGAGCGCGAAGTGCGCGAGGTGCCACCACATCATCTCGGTGTGAAACTTGCCGTACCAGGTGCTGCAGGTGAGACCCGATTCCTGCGGCGGCACGTCGCCGCCGAGCTGGATGGCCGTCAGGTACTGCGAAAGGATGACGCGTCCCTCCAGCCGGTCGGCCCGCGGGTCGCGGCTGCCCGAGAAATCGACGGCGGCGCCGCTGCGCCAGAAATCCGCCCAATGCGCGGCGCTGACCTGCAGGGTGGCGTCGACATCCGGCAGGGCCGCCGGCGGCGTCGCGGGCGCAAATGCCACGACGAAGGCGAGGGTCCGCTGCCCGCGGCCCGCCGCGAGCATGAACTGGTGCGGCGCCGTCTCCGTCAGGGTTGCCGCGCCCGTCCAGGCGATCGCGACCCGGTAGTGCGTGTCGTCGACCGTCCGGGCGAGGTCGACCCGTCCGGCGCGGTGGTCGACCACCGCGGTCTGGTGCAGTTCCGGGTGGCTCCAATCGAGCGGCGGCGTGTTCTTGACCGCGCGATCATAACCCTGGGGAAAGGCGAGCCGCACCCGCAACCGGCCGGAGGCGATGAGCTCGGACTCGATCCGAACGGCCACCAGGTCCAGCTCCGGATGGCACGCCGTCACGACCTTCACGGGCACGCCGGCGAGTTCGTATTCGCTCCGGAGCACGCCGCTCCACAGATCCAGCGTCTGCCGGGGATGGTGCACCTCGTCCGGCGCGAGCGGCCCGCCGCCGTTGGGGGTGAGATCGAGGCCGATCTGGCCGAGCGGCATGTCGTGCGGGTTCTCGCGGAGCCACTGGCCGGCGGCGCTCGCGGCGTCGGTCGGATAGTCCACCGTGCCGCCGAACGCCGCGTACGGCTGCATGACGTCCTGCAGCGTATAGTGGCGGGGATTGGCGTCGGTGTGCCACGCCCAGCGCGCCTTGGTCTCCGTCGGGATGCCGGTGCGCTGATATAAGTCGGCGAAGGTCTGCAGGCCGGTGATGTCGGCCGTGAAGGCAAAGCCGCCGTTGCCGACCGACAGCGGTGCGTCCACATCGAGCTTTTCCACCACCGGGTTGTGGCGTGTGACCAGCGCATGGCGGTCGATGGGCGCCGGGGCGGCGGCAAGTCCCGGCAGCGCGCCGGCCAGCACGATCGTCGGAATGGCAGAGCGACGGAACATGGCAGGGTCCGACCAGCATGGGAAGATGTCCGGGGCCTGGCGACATCCTTTGTGAGGGGTGGTGACTCACCGCGGCTTGGCGGGGAGCCCGGCCGGCCGCCGCCTCGCCCGGCGCGCCGGGTGGATTTTGGTCGATTGCGCCGCGTGGATGTCCAATTTGTGGGGGCGAACTGCGCGGCGCCCATTTGATGCCCAACTCTCCTGCCAAGGATTCACCATGTCTCAGCCCAAAAAAGGTCTTCCCCGCACCAAAAAGATCGCCCTGATCGCGCACGATCACAAGAAGCGCGACCTGATCGAATGGGCGCGCTTCAACCGCGGCACGCTGGCCCGGCACAAGCTGTTCGGGACGGGCACGACCGGCCGCATCCTGGAGGAGGAACTCGGCCTGCCGGTGCAGCGGCTCCAGAGCGGCCCGATCGGCGGCGACCAGCAGATCGGCGCCATGATCGTCGAGGGCACCATCGATTTCCTCATCTTCTTCTGGGACCCGCTCGAGGCGCAGCCGCACGACCCGGACGTCAAGGCGTTGCTCCGGCTGGCCGTCGTCTGGAACATTCCCGCCGCCTGCAACCGCTCCACCGCGGACTACATGATCTCGTCGCCGCTCATGGACGCGGACTACGAGCGGCTCGTGCCCGACTACGAGGGCTACCTGAAGCGGCCGATTCCCGGGGCGGACATTCCGCCGGCGGCTCCGCCGGATGCACCGCCCCAGGCGGACGCCGCGCCGGCGTGACGCCGCCTCAGATCTTCGTCGCGAACAGCTCGGGGTGCATCATGCCCTCGGCGACCTTGATCACCGGGCCGGTCTGGCGGATCGCATAATCGGGGCCGATCTCGACCTGCAGCTCGCCGCCGGGCATGTGGACGGTCACCTGGCGGTCGACCAGCCCGAGTTTGTGCGCGACGGCCGACGCGGCGCTCGCGCTGGTGCCCGAGGCGAGCGTGTGGCCGGCGCCGCGTTCCCAGATCTCGATCCGGATGTTGGCGCGGTCGAGGACCTGCAGGAACTGCACGTTGGTGCGCCGGGGAAAATTCGGATGCACCTCAATGTCGGGGCCGTAGGTGCGGGCCAGCTCGGCTGAAATCTCCGGCAGGAGTATCACGCAGTGCGGGTTGCCGATGGTGGCGGCGCAGAAGGTGAACGTGCGGTCCCGGATCTGGAGCGTCTCGTTCAACACCTCGCGCGGCGGGCCGGTCACGGGGATCCGGTCGCTGGCGAAGCTCACCGCACCCATCGCCACCGTGATGCGGTGGCCGTTCTTGACCTCGGCCTCGACGACGCCGCCGGGCGTCTCAATGGTGAAGCGGGCCGTTTTCACGAGGCCTTGGTCCCACAGGAAACGCGCGAAAATGCGCAGGCCGTTCCCGCTCTTTTCGGCCTCACTGCCGTCGGGGTTGAAGATGCGCAGGCCGAAGTCCGCCTTGGGCGAAGGCAGCGGCCCCCAGAG
>CAZAFS010000041.1:0-11075 GCA_964484165.1 uncultured Opitutaceae bacterium
TGAGGTTGACCTGGTCGCCGACCTTGAGCCGGGCGAGGTCCATCAGCGCCGCGTCGAGCATGATGCCCTGCGAATTGCCAATCTTGGTGATCCTCTTGATCATGGCGTCAAACATAGTTTGACCTGCGCCGGTGTCAAGGCGCTCCCCCTACGGCGGAGAATCATGGCCGCAAAAAGGCGCAAAACCGTCAGGCGGACGGCATCGCCGAGTATTCAAGACGCGCCCTATTTTTCCTTGGCGGCCGGCAACTGCTTGGCCTGCCAGTCGGCCGCGCTGAGCACGGTCCAGTAGAGGCCGTAGCGCTGGTGGTGGAGCTGATAGAACGGCTCCAGCGTCACATCCGCCGGGCGGCCGAGGCCCTTCGTGGCAAAAGTCAGCGGCGCACCGGCCACGGGCTCCAGATGGCTGAGCAGATCCTTCACGTCGCCGACCAGCACCGGCGCGGCCGGCACCGGCAGCTTGACGAAATCGAACTGATCCACCGCCTGCTGATTGCTGGGTGGCAGATCGGCCGTGCCGAACTCGCCCGCGAGCACGATCGGACCGTAGAGAAAGGCGACGACGTTCGGCACGCCCGGCAGCGACTCCGTGTGCAGCGCCATCGGCAGATCGACGGTGACCGTGTCTCCGTCGCGCCATTCGCGCCGCACCGTGACGTAGCCCTCCGCGGTCTCGGTTTTCACGGGCTGGTCATTGACCCGGACCGTGATGCCCGGCTGCGCCCAGGCCGGCTGGCGTACCTTGAGGTCGAACGCGGACGGTGCGTGGAGCCCAACCCGCAGCCGGGTGACCGGTTCAGCCGGGAACGCCGTCTCCTGCCGCAGGATGAGCCCGCGTTCCGCCCAGTTCACCTCGGACGGGATGAACAGGTTCACATAGAGGGCGTCGCCGCTGTGGGCGTAGATCATCTCGCCGTACTTGGCGTGGTTTTCCATGCCGGTGCCGACGCAGCACCAGAAGGAGCTTTCCGGCGTGGAGTAGGTTTTGAACCGCCCCGGATCCGTGGGAATGAAGTAGCAGACCATGCCGGTGTCCGGATCCTGCGAGGCGAGGATCTGGTTGTAGAGGCCGCGCTCGTAGAAATCCATGCTCTCGGCCGACGGCGCCCAGCTCCAGATGTGCTCGGTCAGCTTGAGCATGTTGTAGGTGTTGCAGGTCTCGGCTGTCAGCGCGCTGAGGTGCTTGGCGAACTGGTCGAGGGGAAAGAAATGCTCGTTGTCGCTGTCGCCGCCGAAGGCATAGGAGCGCTTCAGGGCCACCTCCTGCCAGAAGAACCGGGCGAGGTCGCGGTAGGTGGCGTTTTGCGTGAGCTCATACTGCCGGGCGGCGCCGATGATCTTGGGAAATTGCGTGTTGGCGTGCAGGCCGTCGAGGCGGTCCTCGCCGCGCGCGAGCGGCTCGAACACGGCCTGATGATTGAAAGCCTGCGCCAGCCGCAGGTGATCCGGATTGCGGGTGACGCCGTAGAGGTTGGCCAGCGCCTCGTTCATGCCGCCGTGTTCTTCCTTCAGCGAACCCTGCATCTGCTCGGGCGTCAGCCGGTCGACGCGGAATTTCACCCAGTCGGCCAGGCGGTTCAGGACGTCCAGCGCCTGCTCGTTGCCGGTGTGGACGTAGACGTCGACCAAGCCCGCCATGATCTTGTGCATGGTGTACCACGGTGCCCAGACCCTCTGCTGCGCCTCGACCCGATCGAACAAGGATTCCGGAAAGGCCGACAGGTACCCGGCATGGTAACCCTGCGCCGGCATGGCGGCCTGGCACTTGGCGAGCTCGGCGACGAGATGATCGGTCCGGGCCTTGAGCTGCGGATCCCCCGTGCTGGCGTACATGAGGGAGCACGCCGAAAGGTAATGCCCGAGCGTGTGGCCGCGCAGTTCGGAGCCGGGACTCTCCCACCCTGTCAGCGGCCGAGCCCACGATTCGATGCCGGCGGTGACGCGGAACATCAGCAGCAAGCGCTCTGGATCGAGCGCCAGCAGGTACTGCCGGTCCATGTCCTGTGCGTGCTTGAACGGGCTGTCGAGCAGGCGCACCTGAGCGAGCTCGAAATGGCCGGCGAGGATCACCGACGGCGGCGCGGTCTCGGCCGCCAGTCCGGAGCAGAGGGCAACGAAAAAGCAGAGGGAAAGCGTTCGTTTCATGGGGGTCTTGGGTCGACGGGCACTGTGCACCGGAAACAAGATCGCCGTCAACCGCGCGCGGATAGCGGCTGGGTGCCGCAACACCACGAACCCACGGGCATCCATGGCGGCATTCGGCGATGCCGCCCTACAACGGATGGACTGCAGATTGTAGGGCGCGGTCGCCTTGGCTCGCCGGAGCTTCATGCGGAGGCGGCCGAACCGCGCCACATCGTCGGTTTTCGGCTCTGGCGGCATTCGGCGATGCCGCCCTACAACCGCCACCCGGAAAGCTTTGCCGGCGGCCCGCCGCTGACCCAACCTGCCGGCATGACTGACCCGGACCGGCTCGTGGCATTGCTGCGCGGGGCGTCGCGCATTCTGCTGTTCACCGGCGCCGGCATCTCCACCGGCAGCGGCATCCCCGACTTCCGCGGACCGCAGGGGGTGTGGACGCGCCGGCGGCCGGTCTACTACGACGACTTCATGCGCTCGGAGGCCGCCCGCATCGAGCACTGGGACTACAAGCTCGAGGCGTGGCCGGCCATGCGCGACGCCCAGCCCAACGCCACCCATCGCGCCGCGGTGGAACTGCATCGCGCCGGCCGGCTGCTGTCCGTCGTGACGCAAAACATCGACGGCCTGCACGCGCGGGCCGGACTGCCGGCGGATAAGCTGGTTGAACTCCACGGCACCAACCTCGAGGTGGAGTGCCAGCGCTGCGGCCGGCGTTCCGACCCGGCACCGCATTACGAGTATTTCCAGTGCACGCGCCGGCCGCCGGTGTGCGCGTGCGGCGGATTCCTTAAGCCCGCCACCATCAGCTTCGGTCAGCAGTTACGGACGGCGGATCTCCAGCGCGCCGCGGCGACGGCGGAACACTGCGACCTCGTGATCGCTCTGGGCTCGACCCTGTCCGTCCAACCCGCGGCGGAGTTTCCGCTTCTCGCCGCCCGCCGCGGGATACCGTACGTCATCATCAATCGCGGTCCGACGGAGCACGATGGACTGCCGGCCGTGACGCTCCGCCTGGATGGCGATGTCGCCGCGCTTTTCCCGCCCGCGGTGGCCGCGGCATGTGCCAGCCGATCCCACGCGTAATCATGCCGTGCGCCGGTCAGGCTTGTCTCGCCGAAGCCTATGGCGAAGGCGGATGCGGCACGAGCTCATCGTTGAGTTCCGCCGTCGGCCCGAGCAACGCTTCGCGCAGATGCGCGGCATCCAGCCGCCAGATCAGGATGGAATGACCGACGTTGTCATCCGGGGCGCCATGATGGCGCAGCCAGGCGCAGAGCCGGCCGAAGCGCAGCTTTTCGAACGCGTCATATTGGCTGTCCCAGAACGCCGGTGGATATTCTTTCAGCAGGGCGTCAACCTTCCGCGGATCCAGGGCCGCATGCTCGAGGATTTGCAGGTTGTGCAGGGTGTTTTGATACCGCTGCTCATAGGCGCTGTTCCACGGACCGAAGGTGTTGGTGTAAACGCTCTCGAGCAGGGTCGCGCTGATCGCATAGATGCCCGGCGTCAGTTGATAGACCTGCCGGGGCCGCCAATCGAAGAAGCCGGGCAGCCGTAGACACTTGATGCCGTAATAGTCGGGGCTGTCGGTGCCGAAATAGGCCAGGAACACGGGTTCCCGGCCGCCCGGATTCTGCCCGTCGAGCCAGCGTCTCAGGCCGGGCAGATCCATCCCCCAATCGAGGGAACTGTCCACGAGGTAGTTGTAGCCCTGCGAAGAGCCGCCGACCAGCGGGCTGAAATAGGCCAGGTAATCCGGATAGGCCAGGCACGAAGCAACGGCGTGCGCCAGCAGCAGGAGCAGCACGGCCGCCCGGGGCCAGCGCGCCCGGAGGGACCAGACGCAGGCGGCGGAGCCCGCCAGGACATAGATGGCCGGGTAAATGGGCAGAATGTGCCGGTGCCCGATGTTCAGATCCTGGGTGAGCGCCACGCCGAGGTAGATCACAATGAGCACGACAAAGGGGATCGTTTCATAAAGCGACGGCGCCACCGGCGCGGCTTCCGCCTCCGCCGCCCGCCCCGTCTTCCGCCGGCCGGCCCGCCACCACCACCCCCCGCATCCCAACACCAGCAGAACCGGTAGATAAGGCGAGGTCTTCACCCACATCGTGTACGGGAAAAACGTCGGCCAGCCGCCTGCCGTCCACTGGCCGTTCATGTACGCCTGGCGCGTGTCATTGCTCCTGACCAGCCATCTGACGCCATGCAGAAAACCTTGCGGCAAAAAATGCGTGCGGCGCGCCCAGGCGAGGACGGCAGCCACCGTGGGATCGACGGGATCGCTGTAGGGCCGGACGCGCAGCACGATCCCCGGATCGGACGGATCCGGGCTGGCCGCGAACCGGAAATCGTATTGCGCCCAGATGAAACCCCAGCCGGCAACCGCGTGCACCAACACCAAAGCGCTGAAGATCCCCGCCTGAATCCAGCGCGACGGGATCACCCGCGGCCGCCCCAGCCGCCACTCCAAATCCCGACCCGAGACGAGCTTCACCGCGGTCAGCACCACGACGATCGGCAGGATCACCAGCGCGCTCAGCTTGGCCAGTACCAGCAGGCCGCAACATACCAGACTGCCGGCCAGCCGCCTCCACGTGATCCGGTGCAGCAGCTGCCAGATGAAGCAGGTCGAAGCCAGCAGCGTCAGGCAGACTGAAATGTCGGTGGAAACGATGGCCCCGAATGCCAGCATGTGCGGACTAAAGGCGAAGATCGTCAGTGAAATGAACCCGCCGACCGACCCGAAGATCTTGCGCGCGCAAACAAAAACCAGCAGGCCCATGGCCACGCCTAACACCACCATCATCGCCCGGCACTGCAGGAGCAGCGATTCCGGCCGGTTGCCGCATTGGAAAAAGAACTCGTAGCCCACCACATAGGGTTCGCCCTCGCGCCAGCGGACGTCGGTGGTGCTCGGAAGCGCGGGCCGGGAAATCAACAGGGGCAGCGTGGCCCACCGCTTTACCAGGTCGCCGTTGGCGGTCTCCAAGCGGAAATCATGGCGAACCCAGACGTCGTATCCGGACGCAATCTGCTCGGCTTCGTCGAATGACCCCCCTTTGTGCCTGGCCGCCGTCAGGGCCAGCGCGGCGTAGGTGGCGAGCAAAATCGCCACCGCCATCCAAACGATTCGCGGGGAGATACGAAAAGAGGGACTCGATGCTGGCGCGACAGTCATGAAACGGGCCGGCGAAGGATCCGGCGTGAACTTCAAGGGCAGACCGCAAACGGGCGGTTCCGCGTGATTTTTTCCCTTTCCCCCGCCACTGACAAGCATTCCGTTTCGCGGGCCGTGTCCAGCCATGCCTTGTCGGCGCGCCCGTGCTAATCCGAATCTTCAGATCCTCGTTTCGCCGCCTGTCATCGTGAGCGTTGCGACCTGTCCTGCGAAGCCCTGAGCCTGTCGAATGGGGCGAAGCGGGAAGGATCCAGTGAACGTCCGCCGCGAGCCTCGACAGCGTTCCATTGGAATCGTCATTTCGTTCACAATGACAGGCCGCATTTGCCCTCGCCACATCATCGCCGGCGCAGTTCGCCGGCGTGGCCCTGCGGCGCGCTGCCGCCGGCGTCACATGTTCTTGACCATCTCCGAGGCGAATTCGCTGCATCCGCCTCCGCGTCCAGCTCCGGCGCGATTTCGCCGGCGTCACATGTTCTTGACCATCTCCGAGGCGAATTCGCTGCAGCGGAGTTCGATCGCGCCGGGAATGAGACGCGCCAGGTCGTAGGTGACTTTCTTCGACGCAATGGTGGCCTCGAGGCTTTTCAGAATCAGGTCGGCCGCCTCGTTCCAGCCCAGATAGCGCAGCATCATCTCGCCCGAGAGGATGATGGAGCCAGGGTTGACCTTGTCCTGGTTGGCGTACTTCGGCGCGGTGCCGTGGGTGGCCTCGAAGACCGCGTGCCCGGTCACGTAGTTGATGTTGCCGCCCGGCGCGATGCCGATGCCGCCCACCTGCGCCGCCAGCGCGTCCGAAATATAGTCGCCGTTGAGGTTGAGGGTGGCCACCACGTCGTATTCCGCCGGCCGCGTCAGGATCTGCTGCAGAAAGGCGTCGGCGATCACGTCCTTGATCACCAGGCCCGCGCCGGGCCGGCCGTCGGGAATGCGGCACCAGGGGCCGCCGTCGATCTCCACCGCGCCGTAGAACTGCCGCGCCACGCGGTAGCCCCAGTCGCGGAAGCCGCCCTCGGTGAACTTCATGATGTTGCCCTTGTGCACGAGGGTCAGGCTCTTGCGCTGCGCGCGAATGGCGTAGCCGATCGCGCTGTGCACGAGGCGCTCGGTGCCGAGATAGCTCACCGGCTTGATCCCGATGCCGACCTCGACCCCCACCTCGCGGTGCGGAGCGCCGATGCCCTCGAGCTGCTTCTGCCACGCCTGGGCTCGCTCGGCCGAGCCGAACCGAATTTTGGCGAAACCCTTGGGAAACTCCCGGGCGAGGAAATCGAGCACCTTCTGCGCCTCGGGCGTGCCCGCCTCGTACTCGATGCCCGCATAAATGTCCTCCGTGTTCTCGCGGAAGATCACCATGTCGACCAGGTCCGGGCGCTTCACCGGCGTCTCCATGCCCTTGAAATAGCGGATCGGGCGCAGGCAGACGAACAGGTCCAGCTCCTGGCGCAGGGCGACGTTGAGCGAGCGGATGCCGCCGCCAACGGGCGTGGTGAGCGGACCCTTGATGCCGACCAGGTACTCGCGAAACGCCGCGAGCGTGTCCTCGGGCATCCAGGTCTGGAACTTGTTGAAGGCTTTCTCGCCCGCGTACACCTCGAACCAGGAGATCCGGCGCCGGTCCTTGTAGGCCTTCGCGACGGCGGCATCGAAGACGCGGACGGCCGCCCGCCAGATGTCGGGGCCGGTGCCGTCGCCCTCGATGTAAGGGAGCACGGGCTGGTCGGGCACCTGCAGGCGGCCCCCGCTGGTGGTGATTTTGCCGCCCGCGGGCGGCGTCACGTTCTGGTAAGGCATGGGGAAGTGAAAGTGAGGGTGAAAGTGAGGGTGAAAGTGAGAGTGAAGGTGGGAGGTTGCGCCGGAAAGTCGAACGGTCCGGCGCCGAAGCGGAGGCCGCGGCCGGGGCGGGCGCCCCATCCGGTCAGGACAGGCTGCGGCAGAATCTCGCCAGGCGCTCGACCCCCTTGGCGATGATCTCGTCGCTTGTGGCGTAGCTGAGGCGGAGATAGCCCTCCGCGCCAAAGCCGCTGCCCGCGACGGCGGCGACCTTTTCCTGGTCGAGGAGCCGCGCGCAAAAGTCCGCCGAACTCAGGCCGAACTTCGCCACGTTGGGGAACAGGTAGAAGGCACCCTGGGCGAGCAGGCAGGACACGCCCGGGATCTCGTTGAGGCGGGCGTGGAGGAACTTCCGGCGCCGGTCGAACGCGGCCAGCATCCCGGCGATCGCGGCGCGGGCCTTGTCCTTCTCCCGCAGCGCGGCCAGTGCGCCGTATTGGGCGAAGGTCGTGGCGTTCGAGGTCATCTGGCTCTGGAACTCGGCGCAGGCCTTGGCCAGGGGCGCGGGCGCCACCAGCGTGCCGAGCCGCCAGCCGGTCATCGAGAACGGCTTGCTGAAGCCGGAGACGATGATCGTGCGCGCCTCGGCCTCCGGGCTGAAGGTCGCCGGGCTGTAGTGCTTCACGCCGTCGTACACGAGGTACTCGTAGATCTCGTCGGATAGCAGGTAGAGATTGTGGCGGACCACCAGGTCGGCGATGGCCTCGATCTCCGCCCGCGGGTACACCGCGCCCGTGGGGTTCGAGGGCGAATTGAGAATGACCAGGCGGGTGCGCGGCGTGATGGCGGCCTCGAGTTGCGCCGGTGTGATCCGGAAACCCGTCGCGTCGCCGGCGAACACCACCTTCGGCACCGCGCCCGCGAGCTTCACCATTTCCGGGTAGCTCACCCAGTACGGCGCCGGAATGATGGCCTCGTCCCCCGGGCTGCAGGTCGCCAGCACGCCGAGATAGCACGAGAACTTGCCGCCGGGACTCACCACCACCTGCCCGGGCGCGACCTTGAGCCCGTAGTCGTCCGCATAGCGCCCGGCGATCGCCGCGCGCAGCTCCTCGATGCCCGGCGTCGGGGCGTACTTGGTCTTCCCGGCCTTCAGCGCCGCCATGCACGCCTCCTTGATGAAATCAGGGGTGTCGAAGTCCGGCTCGCCGGCGGCGAAGCCGCACACGTCCTCGCCCGCGGCTTGCAGCGCCTTGGCCTTCGCGTCGACGGCCAGCGTGGGCGAGGGCGCGACGTTGCGGGCCCAGGACGAGAGGGGCGGTGGTGGGGTGCTCATGGGAAAACGGCGATCACTAAAGGGTCGGCGTTTTCAAAGGCAAGCTGCCGCTCGCGCGGACCGGGCCGGCCCGGACCCGCGTCGGCGCCGCCGCACCGCACGGACGGTTACCGTTTCCCCTTCCCCGCCGCCTTCCGGCCCGCCGCCTTTCGTCCGGCCCGGGCCGGACGGTCCGCCGCCCGGGCGGACAAAGCTTCGACCGCGGCCCGCAACAGCTCGCCCGCGCTCACCTTCTTCCGCCGGGCCTGCTGGAACAGCGCCCGCTTCTGCGCGGCCGAGAGGCGCACCGAGATCTGCTGCTGCTCGCGCGGCGGCGCCTGGAACGCCCCGAAATTGAAGGACTCCAGCGCCTGGCGCACGACCGCACTCACCGAGCCCAGGCCGAGCCGGCCGCGGCAACGGTGAATCTCGACCACGAGCGGCCGCGGCAGCTCAAACGTCAGTGGGGTCGAAGCAAAAGTTTGGTGGGAGGCCATGCGGGGAAATCCAGATCTTGCGACGCGGATGTCGGCTCGAAAAAAAGCCGCACTGCCTCCGGGAGAGCAATGAAAATCTTCTTGGGGTCGGCGCACCCCGGCGTCGGCCGGATTCCCGTCACGGCCCACCGGACGGCACGATCCTATTGCCCGCCCAGCACCGCGGCCCGCACCCACGCATACGCCTGTGGCGGGGTCTCCACCACGGCCACCGGATGCTTCAGCAACTCGGGGGCCACCTCCCGATCGTGGCGGATCGCCACCATCGGCACGCCCGCGGCCCGCGCGCCGGCCAGATCCTGGTCCGAGTCGCCCACGAACAGCGCTTCATCCGGCCTCAGCCGCCACTGCGCCAGAATCCGGAGCAACCCCGCCGGATCCGGTTTGTGCGACGGCAGGTCGTCGCCGCACACGAGCACCGGGAAACAACGGTCGAGGGCCAGCGCCCCGAGGCGGGCGACGGTCATGCTCCGTTCGCGACCGGTCCAGAGGCCCAGATGGATCTCCGCCTGGTGCAGGTCCTCCACCAATTTCCGGGCGCCGGGAAAGAGCCGCGACAGCGGTTCGTGCCGGCCGAGGAATTCGGTGTAACGCGCCAGCGCGGCGGCGACGTGGGCCTCCCCGCCCAGCAGCCGGCGCAGGCAGGCCTCCGATGGCCCGCCGAGGCTGCCCATGACCTCGCGGCGATCGGGCCGCGGACGAAACGGCTCGACCGCCAGCGCCAGCCCCCGCACCACCAGCGGCATGCTGTCGAGCAGCGTCCCGTCCAGATCGAACACGACGCCGCGGTAACGGGGCGCGCCGGGCTTCATCGGGCCGTGAGCCGCTCCAGCTCCGCGGGCACCGGCGCCGGCCCGGACAGGCTCGCCGCGTCGAACAAGCCCGGGGCGAACTGCTGGTTGAGCGCCGCCGCCGTCACCGTGAAGCGCGTCTTCTCCCGGGTGGTTTCATCGCGCAGGTCGATCGATTTCACGAGCCACTGGTCGTCGAGCTTCTTCAGGTCCAGCAGGCTCACCGCTTTGAGCGCCCGGCCGCCGTCGCCGATCAGCTCGGCTTGCACCAGCGCGACATACTGGGTGTCGAGATCGACGCGGACGCCCGTGAGTTCCGGATGCTGCGCCGCCATCTCCGGCGGCGGATAAAGCAGAAACTGGTGCGCCGGGCGGCCCGCCACGCGGACGAGGCCCTCGTAGACAAAGTCGTTCCAGTACAGAAACGGCATCTGCAGATCGAACGGCGTCAGGTCCGTGCCCGCCACCGGGGCGAAAAGTTCGGCCACGCCGAGCCGCTCGGCGGCGGTGCCGGCTTCGCCGCTCCAGCGCCAGAGCGCCGGCGCGGGGCCGCCCTGCACCAGCAGCCGCAGTTCCGGCGCGCTCGCGGCGGCGGGCCGGATGCTGACGCGGGACACCGGGCCGTCGGCGTTGCGCGAGCCCCAGAGTGCGCCGCGCAGGATCCGCTCGTCGCCCCGCGGCGGCATCACCCGCAGTTCAAACTCCAGATAATAGTCGCCCTTGATCCCCTGCTGGCGGAATTGCTGCAGGATCTGGCGGCCCTGGTCCTGGTCGGGTTTGCCCACCTGCAGAAAGCTCGGCGGCGGGCGATAACGGCTCTGCGCCCGCGCCGGGAGCGTCAGGCCGCCCAACGCGGCCAGCGCCAGGCCCCAAGCCGCCGCCCGGAGAAAAGAATGACGACTTCGCTCCGTCCGCCGCCGGTCAGGGCGACTTGGCGGGCGCGCCGCTCTGCGTGGTCGTCTTGGCCGCATCGGGGGCGGGTGTGGTCGGAATCGTCACCGCGGGGGCGGTGGCCGGCGCCGGCGTCACCGCCGCCGGGCCGGCCGCGGGGAGGGCCGCCGGCGCGGCAATGGTGGGCAGCGCCCCCTTTGCAGCCGCCGGGTGGGCCCGCTGGTAGATGTAGCCGAGGTAGATAAGGAAACTGAGGAGAAAAAACGCGACCATCGCCTTGATCGTCAACCGGCTCAGCACGTTGCTGGTGTCCGGGCCGAAGGCCGACTCCATCATCCCGCCGCCCATGCCCGACGCCAGGCCGGCGTCGGATTTGGCGCGCTGGGCCAGCACGATGAGGCTCAGAAACACGGCCACCACGATCAGCACGACCGTGAAGATGTTGATCAAAATCGAGATCATAAAGGGCGCATGTCAACAGGCTC
>CAZAFS010000041.1:11175-15555 GCA_964484165.1 uncultured Opitutaceae bacterium
TGCAGGAGGTCGGTGGCGCGCCGCAGGGCGCGCTTCGTGCTCATGGTGAGATTGGCCTCCGCCGGAAAGACGTTATCCGGCCCGATTTGCGCCAGGAGGCCGCTGTTCTTCATGACGCGCATGACGTCCTCGTTGCAGCCGCTGAAGATCAGATACCGTCCGTTGTGGCGCAGGTAGTCGTGCAGGTTCTCGATGGCCATGACCGTCGAGGCGTCGAGGTGGCGCGCGTTTTTCATGCGCAGAATGAAGACCCGGATGTTGGCGTCCTCGCCCAGGCGCCGCACCTGTTCCTGGAACAGGTCGGCGGCGCCGAAGAACAGCTCGCCCTCGACGTGGATGATCGAGATCTGCGGATTGGCCCGCTTGGAGGCGTCGGTCACCTCGCCGAGCTGGCCGCTCTCGTTGAAGGCGTACTCGACGAGCGAGGGAGCGCTGGTTTTCTGCAGGAAGAGTACCAAGGCGGTGCCGATGCCGACGTAGATGGCGACTTCCAGCTTGAGAAACAGCGCGGAGCCCAGGGTGACGGCAAACACCACGGCGTCGGAGCGGGTGGAGCGGAAGGCCACCCGGATCTGCGACCGGTTGATGAGCTTGTAGCCCACCCGCATCAGGTGCGCCGCCAGGGCGGCGATCGGGATGTAGTTGAAGACCGGCGTGAGGAAAAACAGGATCAGCAGCACCACCACGCTGCTGAGCATGGAGGAAAGCTGCGAGGCCGCCCCGCTCTGGTAGTTGACGGCCGACCGGGTGAACGAGGACGAGGCGGGCGTGACGCCAAAGAGCCCGGCGGCGATGTTGCCCGCGCCCATGCCGAGCAGTTCCTGGTTGGGCTCGAGGTGCTGGCCGCTCTTGGCCGCCAGCGACTTGGTGATGGCGGTGGCCTCCAGCATGCCGATGATGGCAATGGCGATCACCGTGCTGGCCACGTGCGGCAGCAACACGAACTGCTGCTTGAGCGGCGGCAGCCAGGCCAGCGTGGGAATCGCGGCCGTCAGCGCGCCCTCGTCCTGGACCATGAGAAACGGCATCGCGTGCAGACCGAAGATGTGAAAGCGGCCCACCAACTCCGTGAACACGCGGGCGGCCACGCCAAAAATCGCCAGCCCGATGAGCGCCTCGGGCCAGGACGCCCGCCAGCGCTTGATCCCCTCGAACACCGCCAGGGTCAGCAGGCCGATGCCGATCGCCCACCAGGAGAGATTCACGGCCTGCACGGCCTGGACCACCTCGTCCAGCACGGTGAGGAATCCCTGCCCCGCCGGCACGTGGAATCCCATCAGGTTGGGCGCCTGGCTCGCGATCAGCAGCACGCCGATGGCCGTGGTGTACCCGATGACCACCGAGCGCGAAATAAACTTCGTGACCTCGCCGAAGTTGAGCAGGCCGGCCAGGAACTGCACCACGCCGATCAGGAACGCCAGGTAGGCGGCCAGCGCCAGCGGATGCAGGCCGAGGGTGGCGTTGGCGGCGATGGTGGCGGCGGTGATCAGGCAGACCGAGGTGGTCGGGCCGAAGACGTGGTAGTGCGACGAAAAGAACAGCGCGCTGAAAAAGCCGCCCACCACCACCGACATGATCACCGCCATCGGCGGCAATCCCAGGATGAGGGCGAAGCCGATGGCCTGCGGCACCGAGACAAGGGTCAACGTCGCGCCGGCGATCAGGTCGGCGCGCAGTTTCGCCGTGGAGTAGTGCTGAAACTCCGCGACGAAGGGGAAACGCACCCGGAACATCTTGGCGCCCATCGCCGACGCATCGGAGAGCGTTTCCCGGAACATCTCCGCCGTGCTCATGCCCGGTCAGTCGGGAGGCCCAATTTTTCGAGAATGCGCTGGAGGTCGTCGTTGCCGGCGTAGGCGATGACAATGCGGCCGTGCTTCGGCGAATGGTGCAGCGCCACCCGGGCGCCGAGATGGGAGCCGAGGCGCTTTTCGATGTCGGCCAGGGCGGCAGCCTCGGCCGCCGGCACCATCCGCCCCCGGCGCCGCCCGACGCGCGCGCCCCGCTGGGCTTCCGCCAGTTTTTCCAGGGCCCGCACGCTCAGTCCCTCCTCGACCACGCGGCGGGCGATGACGCCGCGCCGGGCCGGGTCCTCCACCCCGAGCAGCACCTTGGCGTGGCCCACGCTCAGCAAGCCCTTGGCCAGGTAGCCCTGGATCTCCGCGTCCAGCGAGAGCAGGCGCAGCGAGTTGGCCACGGTGGCGCGGCCCTTGCCGACCCGTTCGGACGCCTGCTCCTGCGTGAGGTCGAAATCCCGGACCAGGCTGGCGTAGCCGTAGGCCTCGTCGATCGGGTTCAGCCCCTCGCGCTGGAGATTCTCGATCAGCGTCAGGGTGGCGGAGGACGCGTCGCTGGCCTCCAGAATGCGGGCGGGAATGGTCTTGATCTTGAGCTGCTGGAACGCCCGCCAGCGGCGCTCGCCAGCGATGAGTTGGAACTTGTCGCCGGCGTGGCGCACGACGACCGGCTGCAGCAGGCCCTCGGCTCGGATGCTCTCGGCCAGCTCGGTGAGTTGCCCGGCATCCATGTCCTTGCGGGGCTGGTAGGGGCTCGGCACCACCAGATCAACGGGAATTTCCTGAAAGCCGGGCACGCCCGCGACCGGGGCGGCGGCGGGCGCGGCAGGCGCCTCGAGCTTCGGGGCGGCGGAGGCCCCGCTGGCAATCAACGCCCCCAGCCCGCGACCCAGCCTGGATTTTGCCATGGCCATGATGGAGCTTACTTGCCCTGCGGGATGAAAAGCGTCTGCCCGACCTGCAACCGCGTCGGGTCGGTGATCTTGTTGGCGTTGATGATGTCCTCCATCTTCCCGCCGGTTTTGTGCGCGATGCTGGAAAGCGTGTCACCCCGCTGCACGGTGTAGCTCACGCCCTCCTTCGGATAATTCTCGGTGAAGGTCGGCGTCGTCACGGGCGCGCGCGTGGCCACGCCCTTGGCCACGGCGTCGATGGCCGCCTGGGTTTCCCGCGCCAGCTTCTCCAGCTGCACGCTGACCTGCTGGAGCGTTTCGTGCTTCTGGTCGCGGAGCGCGGCCTGCATCGTCTTCTGGAGATCGGCGACGGCCTCGTTGAGCTGCGCCAGGGTGACGTAGGTCTGGCTGGATTTCGACTGCAGCGCGCCGTTCTCCCGCTCGAGCTGTTCGACGCGGAGACTCAGGTCGCCCACCCGTTGCGCCAGCATGCGGACATCCTCCCGCAGGTTGGCGAGTTCGAGGGACCCGGAAGCAAAAGCGCCCTGCGCCACCACGCGGACGGATGAGAGTGCGAGTGCGGCCACCAGCCCGGCAACCCGGAGGAAACAGGTTTGACGCGGCATATGCGCGGCAGCATTGGAAAAATCCCCGGCAAAAACAAGCGAAGAGTCCGCCGGTCGGAAGCCCCCGAATCGTCGCGGTCGCTTGGGCCTGGGTTTGTTGTAGCCGGGGTCGCTGACCCCGGATCACCGGCCTCACCGCGGCCGGCCACATCGGCTAATCGGCTTCATCTTTGACGCTCCCCTGGGAATCACATCGATTCAGCGGCTCAGCGAAACGGCCTGACGTCGACCAGCTTCGGCATCGGGTGCGACGGCAGGCGCGCGCCGGCCGGCACCGGGAAACCGCGCAGGAACTCCGCCGCCGGCAGCATCCGGCCGCCGGGGCGTTGCAGCCGGCGCAGGCGCAGCACGCCCTGCCCCGTCGCCACCTGAATTCCATCGGCGTCAGTGCCCACGACCGTGCCGGGCGCGGCGCGGTCGTGCCCCGGGCCGGCGACCTGGTCCGTCGCGTCCGCCAGTCCGAGTTTCACCGGCACCCCGCCGATTTCCACGGCGCATCCGGGCCAGGGGAAAAGACCGTTGATGCGCGCCGCCAGCGCGGCCGCGGGCGCGGTAAAATCCAGCGCGCCGTCGGCCTTGACCAGGCGCCGGCAATAGGTCGCTGTCGCGTGGTCCTGTTCCCGGAAAACCAGTTCCCCCGGCGCGAGGCGCGGGAGCGTGCGGGCCAGCAGCGGCACGGCGGCGGCGGCCAGCCGGCCTTCAACTCCGCCGGCGGTGTCGAGCGGACCGATGGGCACACGTTCGACGTCGGCCACCGGACCGGCGTCGAGCCGCCGCACCACGCGCATCAGCGCCACGCCCGTCTCGCGCTCGCCGCCCGCGATCGCGGTCTGGATCGGCGCCGCGCCGCGATACTTCGGCAGGATCGAGGCGTGCAGGTTGAGCGTGCCGAGCCGCGGCGCGGCGAGGAAGCCCTCGCTCAAAATGTGACCGTAAGCCATGACCAACGCCACGTCGGCCTGCTGGGCTGAGAGCCAGGCGCGCTCCCCATTCGTCAGTTTTTCCGGCTGGCGGACGGGCACGCCGTGGGCCAGCGCCCACTGCTTGACCGGGCCGGGTTCGACT
>CAZAFS010000042.1:0-5189 GCA_964484165.1 uncultured Opitutaceae bacterium
CGCGGCGGCTGGCGGGCCGGCGGGGCCGGCTGTTTGTCGCGTTGAACTCCGACCGAAGCGTGCGGCGGCTCAAGGGGCCCCGGCGGCCGATTCTCGACGAAACGTCGCGGGCCTACAACCTCGCCCAACTGCAGTCGGTGGACGGCATCGTGATCTTCGACCGCCTGCGGCTGGCCCGGGAGATCCGGAGCCTGCAGCCCGACTTCTACGCCAAGGCCGGCGACTACACCCTGGCCACCCTCGATCCGGCCGAGCGGGCCGCGCTCGAGGAGGCGGGCGCGCGCATCCGGTTCCTGCCGTTTTTGGCCGGCTTCAGCACCACGGCGCTCATCGCCAGGATCCGGGCGGCGGACGGCCCATGAGTTTCATGCCCGTGGTCATCCTGGGTTCCGGCCGCGGCTCCAACGCCGAGGCGCTCCTGCGGGCCCAGCAGGAGGGGCGGCTGGGCCGGGCCCGCGTGGTGCAACTATTGTCCGACCGTCCGGAGGCGCGCATCCTCGAACTCGGCCCCCGCTTCGGCGTGCCGGCCCGGTGGCTCGACCCGGGACCGTTCAAGACCAAGCTCGATGAGGCGGCCGAGGCCCGCTACGTCGAGGCCATCCGCGCCTGCACCCCGGGGCTCATCGTGCTCGCCGGCTTCATGCGCGTCCTCAAGGCGCGGTTTCTCGACGCTTTTCCGGGACTGGTCATCAACCTCCACCCGAGCCTGCTGCCCAGTTTTCCGGGCCTGGACGCCATCGGTCAGGCGTGGCGACGGGGCGTGAAAGTGACGGGCTGCACTGTTCACCGCGTCTCGGCGGAGGTGGACGGCGGGCCAATCATCGACCAGCTACCGGTGCGCATCGAGCCGGGCGACACGCTGGAGACGCTGGAGGCGAAGGTGCACGCTGCCGAGCATACCTTGCTGCCGGCGGTGGTGGCGCGTCTCAGTCAATCCGGAGTGGAACCCGCCTGAGCGGATGGCGCGCCCGGCGATGGGAGCGGGGCCGCCGAAGACCGTGGCGTTTTCTAACGCGGCAGACGCAGCGTCAGCTCGGCGTCCTTGTAGCCCAGCGTGAACGTGTCTTCGGTGATGTGCTTGATCACGATTTCCACCGTGATCTCGCCGTAGAGGACCGTCAGGGAGTCCCCCTCATCGAATAGCTTGCGGTTGATGATGATGGAGGGGTGTCCGCCGGTCTCCACGATGCCGCGGACCTGAATGGCGGGAGCGATGCGCTCGAGCAGGGCGTGATCGGACAGTGCGGCCGGACGGCCAAAGGCGAAGCCGGCGGCGCCCGTTCCCCGATCGCCGGAAAGCGCGCGGTCCTCCGGCCGGCTGAAGGGGTTGATGACATCGGGCGGCAGGACCGGGGTCGCATCGCGCCCGCGAAAGAGCGCGTCGATCTTGAGGCGGGTTTGATGGAAGCTGGCGGAGTCGGCGGTCGCGGCTTCAACGCCGGCATCCGCCGCGCGCAGCGCCGGTGATCCGAGGACAAGCAAGAGGAGGATTAGGCGGAGGTTCATGGCTGGCCAAGCAGCTCGAGATCAAGTTGGAGGGCGACGCTGCCGGTTGCGGGATCCTGGCGCTGGACGGCAAAAGCGTTGACCCGACCGAAACGGGGGCCGGTTTCCAGGCGCTGGAGGAAGCTGATGGCCGAGCGGAACGAGCCGGTGAGCTGGATGGAATAGGGCACTCGTTTGTAGGTCGTGGCGGCGCTGGTGTCCGGAACGATCGCCGGCCGCTGCTGCAGCTCGTTCAGCTTGGCCTGGGTGTCCTGCTCAATCTTGTAGAAGTACCAGAAATTCTCGGGGACGTTCTTCTCCACCACCAGATTGTCATTGATGCGCTTGGCGGCCGCGCGGGTGACCGCCAGTTCGGACCGCAGCTGCGAGCCGCGGGCGAGGGCGATGAGCATCTGGTCGCCATCGCGGGCGCGCTGCTGCTGCAGGGTGGTGAGGTCGTTCAGGTCAATCTGGAGCCACACCCCCGCCCCGGCCAGCACCACCGACAGCACAATGCAGGTTGCGCAGAAGGGGTAGCGCCGGGCCAGCTGGCCGATTTGGGCGAGAAGCTTGCTGTTCATGGCGGCGGGTCAGCGGAGCTTGAGCACGATGACGAAGTTGAACAGGTCCTCCTGTTTCGAGCGGTCGAGGTTGGGGGCGGCAATGTCGCTGAACAAGGGACCGATCTGGGGATCCTTGCGCAGGGCTTCCACGTAACCCCCGAGCACGCGGCTGGCCCGTTCGGGCGGCTCGGCGAGACTGCCGCGCAGCGTCACGACGCCATCGGCGTAGCCGATCATATCGATCGTCATGCGGTCGGGCAGGGTGCGCCCGATGTTGAGGATGAAGACGGAGGGGACAAAGGGGGAATAGACGATGTCATAGGCGTCCTTGATCCGGCCGGCCTCGGCCATGTAGTCGTGCAGTGAAGTCTGCAGTTCGTCGTAATCGTGCCGGTGGGCGGCAATCCGCTCGTCCCAAAAGCGAAGCTGGGAGGTGACGCTGGCGCGGACCAGAACCTGCCAGCCGACGAGGGTGACCAGGATGAGCGCGACCGCCGCGGCACAGATGTTCACGAGAAAGCGCACCCGCACCACGCGATCTTCCGGCAGACTCGCGACCTCGCGGAAGTCGAGGTGCCAGTTCGGCTCCAGATCAAAATCACTCGACCTTTTTGGCATAGGAGGCGGGGTCGAGGGGGGCGATCAGGCTGAACAGGCTCAGCCAGTGGGGGCCGAGGCGGGCGGACAGCCCGTCGGCAAGGGTGATGTTGAGCGCCTTGAGCCAGGCGGCGCAATCGACCGGCAGCACCCGCATTTCGAGCGCGGTGGCGAGGGCCTGGGCGAGCCAGTCGAGGTTGGCGGGCAGGAAGCTGCAATAAAGGTCGTTCACCCGCTGGCCGGTCTGCAGCTCAAAGTAATCGATGGTCGGCTTGAGGTTGCGAATCAGCTGGCGCAGCAGCCGCGGGGCGCGCGCCACCATGTCGGTCTCGCCGGTCAGCAGCCGTGCGCGCAAGGCGGCGACGTCGTCGCCCCCCAGCTCCTTGTGCGCGGCCTCGACCAAGGCGTTGAAACCGAACCCGATGGGCGCGGGGGTGTTGACGCCGTTCTTGCCCAGAATGAACACATGGGTGCGGTGGACGTCGAGTTCGACCACGGCGGTCGGCTGGCCGTCCCCCATCAGGGCCTGGTAGCTTTGCACCGCACCCAGGACCGGGAGCGTGGAGATTTCCATGCGGCGCGGCAGGACGGCCAGATCGAGGAAGCGCCGCTGCGCCGCGAGCAGTTCGTCGGTGGATTCGCCGCAGATGAGCACCTCTTTGATCGGGGGGCGCTTGTCGTCGAAGGGATAGCCCTCATACGGGTTGACCAGGACCAGGCGCCACTTGGCCGCTTCCACCTTGTACTGGTTGGAAATGAGGCTCGGAAGATAATCCGGCTCGGCCAGGCGCTTGACGGTGACCTCTTCGCGCTGGAGCAGCCGGGTAGGGGAAAAGACGCCGCAGATGCCGGGCACGTAGGTCTTGTGTTCGGGAAAAAGCTGGTGCAGCTCGCGCTCAATCGCGCTGCGATCATCCGCCGCCACCTCCACCACCTGCTCCACGTGCGCGGTCGGCCCCCCGAGCCGGGTCAGCCGCGCCAGCAACACGCGGAACGGATTGAGCTCGATGACTACTCCACTGCGGGGTTTGCGCAACAACATGACGGAAGACGCCCCGGTGGGGCGGGGAAAAACCTGAGAGCCAGCATCACCCCTTTAGATAGCCGGGTTAAATGGCGGGGCAAGAACAAGAAAACATGCCCGCCGGCCTTGGCAAATGACAATGCCTTTCAGCAAAATCTCCCGGTCCAATGGCTCAATTGGCGAGCCACTGCGAGATGTCGTAGGGCGTGTTCAAGGTTGAGAACGCGGTCTTGCGGAGATCCAGATCGTAATAAATGACCCCGTTGCCGTAAGCTTGGTCCATCACATTGGCAACCAATGCACCGTAGACGGTGATGGTACCGTACACCTGGAGCGAACCATAGGGAACGTAGATGACGCCGTAAAAGGGATCCGAAGTGTTCAATTGCGCCGTGTAATAATTGATGGACGAGTAAGAACCGGAGCTTCGGCAGATGATCGCGAGGTTCTTGGGCAGTTTTGTCGTGGTGTTGTTGACGTTTCCCAAGATGGTGACGGAACCGCCCACGACGATTTGCGCCGAACCGTTGGCGGTGATGAAAATCGAGGCTGAGTCGTCGATGTAGAGGTTGCCCGAAACATCGATGATCACCGGACCGTCAATTGTGAGCGTGTGGAAGCTGGTCAGGGAAAAGTCATTTGCGGTATAGCGCTTCAGATCGGCCTGGGTGCCAAAAACGTGAGTGCCTATGGGGGCGGTCCTGTCAGAGACCGTGCCAGCCCAGGGACCAGGTAGATTGGCGCTCGAGAGGATATCAAAAAGGTATTGGCTGGCGTTGGTGGAGATGTACCGGGAGTCTCTTGGCACACTGCTGTCTGCTCTTTTGACCGTACCACCGGTGGAGTACGTGGGGGCGGTGCCGGCAGTGGCCACATAGCCGAAAACGTCGGCCGCGTTGACGCTGACGCTCGGCGCGCTGACAATGGCCTCGTCCTTGCGCGTCTGTGAGGCGGAAGTTGGGTTCAGGCTCACATGGGTTTCGTAGCTGGCCAACGGGCAGATCCAATTGATGGTGAAACTACAGGAGCTGTAGGCCCCCACCGCATTGCTGAAGAGCGCGGCGGGTTTGGCGGTGGCCTTGAGTTGCTTGTCAATCGTGACGCCATCGGTCATCTGCACCACGCCGTCGGAGGTGATGGTCGGCGGCTGGGCGCCATACACGGCGGGCGCGCTGTAATGGTCATAGTATTGAATCTGGATGTTGACCACGCCCGGCACGCCCTTGGTGACGATGAAGCCCGTCAGTTGCTTGGTGGCCCACTTCACCCCGCTCCCGTCCGTGGTGAGCGTCCATCCGGACCACGTGTACCCGGACGTGTTGAGAGCCTGATCGAGCGACCACAGCGCTTCTTCCATCCCCATCTCGGCCAGCTGGACGCTGCTCGTGTAACAGAAGGAACGATTGCTCAGCTCCATCGTCCGGGCGCACACTGCGACATAGCCCGTCACCGCAAGGACAAGAACGGTGGTAAGGCAAAGGGCGACCAGCACGACCGAACCGCGTTGCGTTGTGGGCCTG
>CAZAFS010000042.1:5289-15366 GCA_964484165.1 uncultured Opitutaceae bacterium
CGTGCCGGAAACGGTGCGCACGAGGGTCGCGGGGGCGGTCGCATTGTAGGTGTAGGTGACGGAGTAATAGGTCACGCTGTTGTCCGAATGGACGTACGGGAGGGACAGCGTGAACTGGCTCGCGGAGAAACTGGTGACATCGCTCGCCGCGTGCATGTCCTGGGCGAACATCTGCAGCGTCCGCTGACTCTGCGCCGCAAATTGTTGCTGCGTGGAATTGCGGAACAGATTCCGCCCCAGGAAAGTGTAGGCCGAGAGAATACCCGCGATGACGAAGGCGCCGATGGACATCGCCACCATCATCTCCACCAGGGAAAATCCGCGGCCCGCTGGCGGCGGCGTGCGCCTAGAGTTTTTGATAGGAGACATTGAGGCCGTACTTGCCAACGTAGGCGCTGCAGCTGCGCGAATGGATCTTCCCCGTGATGCTGGTCCATGTCACCGTCATCGTTATCTGGCGGAGATTGGGGTGGGGATCTGGACTGGCCACGGTGCGGGCCAGCGTGATCGAGGTGCCTGCGACCGTGGCCAGGCTGGTGGAGGTGAATTCTGCATAGTTGCTGAGATAGTTCGCGCTTGTCGAAGTCAGGTTCTGGATGGTGGTCCAATTCTGCATCCGCAGGTATTCAACCTCCGCCTGCACAATCTGCGCGGCAATCGTCTGGTTTTGGGCCGTGTCCAGCATTTCCGAGCCCAGCGCCAGCGCCTCCACCATGCCGACGAAACCCACGGCGAGGATCGTGGCGCCCAAAGCCACTTCGAGCAGCGTGAAGCCCGGTTTTTTCTCACGGGGACATTGCATGGTGCTGGATCCAGCCATCGACGAGGTAGTAGACTTCAGCCAGACGGCAAATCGCCGAGACGAGCCGGCGGTCCCGGATATGCCGCTAAGGAGCGTAAGGAGACAGCCGTGGATGTGACAGTCAAATCAACAAGAGCCGCCGCATTGCGGCCCGGCAAAAGGATTCGGGCCGGATGCGGCTAATCCAGATTCAATCGCGGCTTTTCGCGTTGCCGAGACGGTAAACCTCGCTGGCGGCCAGCAAGAACGCGCCCACGCCGTAAACCTCGGTTGAGTTTTCGTCGAACTTCCTGGGGTCCGCGCCGATGGGCTGGACGTGCGTCAGCCGGCCGTCCGGTTCGACGCAGCCCGTCAGTCCCCGCCAGGCTTTGATCACTGCGGGCTCGAACCGGGCGCGGTCCAGGAGCCCTTGGTTCACGCCCCACGCGAGGGCATAGCAAAAAAAGCCCGAGCCGCTGGTTTCCTGGAGCGGATAACCCCCGGGATCGAGCAGGCTGGAACGCCAGAGACCGTCGGGTTGCTGGCAGGAAAGGATCTTCTCCGCCATCTGCCGGTATTGTTCGACGAATCGGCGGTGCGTGGGATCACTGGCCGGCAGAAATTGCAGCACCCGCACCAGCCCGGCCAGCACCCAGCCATTGCCGCGGCTCCAGAAAACCTTTTTCCCGTTGGTTTCGCGCCGGCCGAAGTAGGTGCTGTCGCGGAAGAACAGGTGCTCCTCCTTGTCGTAGAGGAAGTCCGAGGTCACCCACCATTTGGCAGTCGCAAAATCAAGGTAAGCCTTTTCGCTGGTCGCCGCGAAGAGGCGCACCCACGCGGGCGGTCCCATGAAGAGCGAATCGCACCACGACCACCGGTCCCGCGCATCCGGATTCCTCGCCGGGTCAAAGTCGAGATTGTCGTCCTTGGGATGGGCGAGCACCCAGTCGAACCGTTCCCGCAGCGGTCCGATCAGCCGCGGCTCGTGACGGTGGAGATAAATCTCCGCGTAGGCCTGGCCCACGCAGTGATCGTCGGCGTCGTAGGGGCGCGGCCCCGGCTTCCATTCGTTGGCCTCGCCCATCTTCACCATGGCATCGAGGAAGCGCGGGCTGGCGGAGACGCTCGCCAGGGCCATGACGCCGGCGTAGAAGGCGCCCTGCGTCCAGTCGGTCGGCGGGTGCGGCGACGGATGGGCCAGCTGCCAGTCGGCCACGCGTTCTGCGAGGGCCAGAACCGTCGCGGGGGTCAGATCCGCCGGGTCGGAGGCGGGCGTGGCGGCGCGCAGTGCGCCGGAGAGGAGAACGGCCGGCCACGCGATCAGGAGGGGAAACGACATCGGGCTCATATCGGGTCGGGTGAAAGCGGCAACGGCCGTCAGATTCCGGCGGGCGCGGCGCCGGTGCAACAGGTTTGTTGGGTGCCGGCGGGCGGGTGCGGTGGCGGGGCGGGCCGGATTCCCGTTGCGCCTGACGGCCGCGTGCGGGAGCCTGCGGCGCATGCCGGTGGTGGAATGCCGAATCGAGGTGCGGGCGGGCGCGGCTGGCGCCGTCGAACAGGTGATGGCGGAGCGGGAGGACTCCTGCTGGACGGTGCTGGAAGACAGCGCGTCGGGTCGGGTGTGGGTGGCGGGTTATTTCAGCTCGCGGGCCGGTGCGGCCGGGGCGCGGCGGCGGCTGGCGGAGATGATGGCGCCCGCCTGGCTGATCGGCGCACCGGTCGTGCGCAAACTCGCCGACACCGACTGGCGCGAAAGCTACAAATCGCATTTCAAAGCCTGGCGCATCGGCCGGCTGCACTGGGTGCCGGTCTGGAAACGGAAAACCTTTGCCGTACCACGCGGTGACAGGGTCATTTGGCTCGACCCGGGCATGGCCTTCGGCACCGGCAACCACGAGACGACGCGCCTGTGTTGCCGCAGGCTGGTCGCGTTTGCGGCGACGGTCGGCGGGGAGAGGCCAGCAAGGCGCGGATCAGTACGCGTGATTGATGCCGGCTGCGGGTCGGGCATCCTGGCCATTGCGGCGGCCCGACTCGGGCTGGGACCCGTGGTCTGTTTTGACCATGATCCCGATGCCGTACGGTTAAGCCGGGAGAACGCCGCGCGCACCGGCGTGTCCGCCCGGATCCGATTCTTTGTCGGCGGCCTCCAATTGGGTCTTTCCGGCCGCCGCGCCGACCTGGTCCTCGCCAACATCCAGGCCGATGTGCTCATGCGTCATGCGCGGGTATTGGCCGGGGCCGTCGCCTCCGGCGGATGGCTCGTGCTGAGCGGAATTCTTGTGCCCGAACTGTCGCCGGTACGCACCGCGTTCGCCGCCGCGGCGCGCGGGTGGGTGACGGACTCCCGCACGATCGGCGAATGGGCCGATCTTCGGCTGGCGCGACCGGACTGACCTGCTGCTTCGGAAAACCGGGCTGGCCTAAAACAAATCGGGCGGCGTGCGGCTGAGGAATTCCTCGAGATAACCGGTCGTCGCCTTGCCCGCAATGAACGCCGGATCGCTTAAAATCGCCTTGTGCAGTGGAATCGTGGTCTTGATGCCGCGGATGAGATATTCGCTCAGCGCCCGGTACATGCGCTCAAGGGCCATTTTGCGGTTGTCCCCGTGAGCGATAAGTTTGCCGATCAGCGAGTCGTAGTAGGGCGGGATGGTATACCCGCTGTAGATGTGCGAATCGACGCGCACGCCGTGGCCGCCGGGGGCGTAGTAGAGCCCGATGGTGCCGGGCGAGGGAGTGAAGTTGCGGGCGGGATCCTCGGCATTGATGCGGCATTCGATGGCATGGCCGCGGAACTCGACGTCCTTCTGGTCAAAATTCAGCTTTTCGCCCGCGGCGATGCGGATCTGCTCCTTGATCAGGTCGATGCCGGTGACCTCCTCCGTGACCGGATGCTCGACCTGAATGCGGGTGTTCATCTCGATGAAGTAGAACTCGCCGTGCGCATCGACGATGAACTCGACGGTGCCGGCGTTTTCATAATCAGCAGCTTCCGCCGCGCGCAAAGCGGCCTTGCCCATGCGCTTGCGGAGGTCCGAGGTCAGGAAAGGGGACGGCGACTCTTCAATGAGCTTCTGGTGGCGGCGTTGCACGGAGCAGTCACGTTCACCCAAGTGCAGGATCTTGCCGTGGCTGTCGGCCAAAATCTGAAACTCGATGTGCCGGGGATTCTGGACGAATTTTTCGATGTAGACGGATCCGTCATTGAAGACCTTTTCGGCCTCGGCCCGGGCGATGTGAAACTCCTTGGCGAAGGAAACGTCGTTGTGGGCGATGCGCATGCCGCGCCCGCCGCCGCCCGCCACCGCCTTGATGATGATGGGATAGCCGATCTTGCGCGCGATCTTCACCGCCGCCGCCTCGGAATCAACGGGGCCGTCCGATCCCGGCACGGTCGGCACCCCGGCCTTCTTCATGGTCTCCCGAGCCACAGCCTTGTCGCCCATGATCTTGATGCTCGACGCCTTGGGCCCGATAAATCTGATGTTACACGATTCACATTGCTCGGCGAACTTGGCGTTTTCGGAGAGAAAACCGTACCCCGGATGGATGGCATCGACATCGGCGATTTCGGCCGCGCTGATGATGCGCTCCGCCCGCAGGTAACTCTCCGAGCTTTTGGGACCGCCGATGCAGATGGCTTCGTCCGCCAGCTGCACGTGCAACGACTGCACGTCGGCCTCGGAGTAAACGGCCAGGGTCTTTATGCCCAACTCGCGGCAGGCCCGCACGATGCGCAGGGCGATTTCGCCGCGGTTAGCGATGAGGATCTTTTGGATCATGCCAAGAAGGTCCGCCGTTGCTCAACAGGGATGCCGCAAGGGTCAGATCGGGCACAGGATTGCAGGGCCGGCCGCCGCTAACCCTGCTTGACCTTGAACAAACGCTGACCGTATTCGACCGGCTGGCCGTTTTCGACGAGAACTTCCACCACCGCCCCCTTCACCTCGGCCTGGATTTCATTCATGATCTTCATGGCCTCGATGATGCAGACGACGGAATTCTCCAAGACCTTCGCGTTGATCTCGACGTACGGCGGGCTTTCGGGTGAAGGCGCCCGATAGAATGTGCCCACCATGGGAGCCTTGATGTAAGAGATGCCCGGTTCCTCTTTCTCGCCCCCGCCCGCCGGTGTGGCGGCGGCTGCGGCCGCCAGAGCCGCCGCGGCGGCGGAGGTGCCCGTTGCCTCGGCCACTGCCGGATATGGCGCCATCGTCCCACCACTGGACGTTACAAGGGGGGTACCATTGTGACCCCGGCGAATCTTGAGTTTGAAACCCTCTTCCTCCACCGCGAATTCGGTGAGCTCGGAGCGTTTCATCAAATCTATGATCTGCTTGATCTGCTTTAGGTCCAAAACGGGGCCTTGGTCGAGTTAGGCTGGCGTGGGTTAGTTGGCTTTGGCAGGTCAGGCGTTCAAAATTAGTTTCCCTCCCGTGGCAATCACCGATTTCTAAGTAGATCGTCTCCGTGTCCAAGAAAGAGCCCAAATGGCCTAAAATCACCCAAAAATGGCCCAAGAATCTGCAATTTCGGTCAGAATTGGCTCAATTTCCTTGTTTCTGCAAAAATTAGTTATCAATGACTTATGCGAGCCTTCTGGCCGCAAAAATGGGCCGCCATCCATGATCAGGTATGGCATTGCACCGGCCGTTTCAAGAATGGTGTCGCTCGCGCGCCTCGCGCGTCCCTGAACTGAGTTGCCGCAGCGGCTATTCGCCGAGGATTTTCACCAGTACCCGCTTTCGGCGCAGACCGTCGAACTCCCCGTAGAAGACCTGTTCCCATGGCCCGAAATCAAGCTTGCCGGCGGTCACGGCGATGACGACCTCGCGCCCCATGACCGTCCGCTTGAGGTGGGCGTCGGCATTATCCTCCCCGGTTCGGTTGTGGTCATAGGCCGAGTGGGGTTTCTCCGGCGCCAGGCGCTCGAGCCAACGCTCGAAGTCGGCGTGCAGGCCCGATTCGTCGTCGTTGATGAAGACGCTGGCCGTGATATGCATCGCGTTGACGAGGCAAAGGCCCTCGCGGATGCCGCTCTCAGTCAGGACCTGCTCGACTTGGGGCGTGATATTGAGGATCGCGCGCCGCCGGGGGACTTCAAACCAAAGCTCTTTTCGAATCGATTTCATGGCATGGTGATTGCGGGTCGAGTGTCCACATGACGAAGTTCAAGTCCAGCGTGGCGATGATCCGGAGGGCCGGGATTCCCGACGGGCCGGGCGAGCGCCATCCCGCGCCGAGGTTTTCGGGGGCGGCGACGCTTCTTGCCTGAACGGAGGGGCTCGCCCGGCGGCGCCGAAGGAGTCTTGCCCGTGAATCCCGACGGACCGAATATCGCCCCTACGCGGCCATGTCCTTCCACGCCGACCTGCATGTCCATTCGAAATATTCCCGCGCGACGAGCGGGGACCTCGACCTCCGCCATCTGGCGCTGTGGGCCAAAAAGAAAGGGATCGCGGTCGTCGGCACGGGAGACTTCACGCATCCGGCCTGGATGGCCGCGATCAAGGAGGAACTCGTGCCCGCCGAGCCTGGGCTGTTTCGCCTCCGTGACGACCTGGAGGCTGCCGTGGCCACCGAACTCGGCCCCTGCGCCATCGCCGCCGCCCCGATCCGCTTCCTCTTGGAGGTCGAGATCTCCACGATCTACAAGCAGGGCCCCAAGGTGCGCAAGGTCCACCACCTGCTCTACGCGCCGGACCTCGCGAGCGCCGACCGCATGGTGCAACGGCTCGCGCGCATCGGCAACCTGGCCTCCGACGGGCGTCCCATCCTGGGGCTCCATTCGCGCGATTTGCTGGAGATTTGCCTGTCCGCCGGCGCCGGCTGCTACCTGATTCCGGCGCACATCTGGACGCCATGGTTTTCGGTTTTCGGCTCCAAATCCGGCTTCGACACCTTTGAGGAGTGCTATGGCGACCTGTCGGACCAGATTTTCTCCGTCGAGACCGGGCTATCCTCCGACCCGCCCATGAATTGGCGGCTGTCGATGCTCGATCGCTTCCGCCTGGTTTCCAACTCGGACGCGCATTCGCCCGGCAACCTCGGGCGCGAGGCCTGCCGCTTTGACTGCGCGCTCGATTATTTCGCGATGAAAAACGCCCTGGCCACCGGCGCCGGCTATGGCGGCACGGTCGAATTCTACCCGGAGGAGGGCAAATACCACCTGGACGGGCACCGGGCGTGCGGTTTCCGCTGCGGACCCGAGGAGTCGCGCCGGCTGGGCAACAAATGTCCGGTCTGCGGCGCGCCGCTGACCATCGGCGTGCTCAACCGCGTGCTCGAACTCGCCGACCGCTCCGGGGACCCACCACCGCCGCGGGCGGCGCCGTTCCGCAGCTTCGTGCCGCTCCCCGAAATGCTGGGTGAGCTCGCCCGCACCGGCCCGAAAAGCAAGACCGTGCAGGGCAGGTACGAGCAGTTGGTCGCGCGCCTCGGCCCGGAACTCACAATTCTCGGCGACGTCCCGCTGGACGATATCAGCCGGGCCGCCACCCCGCTTCTGGCGGAGGCGGTGCGTCGCCTGCGGGCGGGCGAGGTCATCCGCGAGGGCGGCTACGACGGCGAATACGGCACCATCCGCCTCTTCCAGCCGGACGAACTCGATAGCGGCAAATCGGTGAGCCTGTTGTTCGATTTGCCGGCGACCCGGACCAAGCCGCCGCCCGGCGCCGCGACCAAGTTGCCGGTCAGTGGGGTGAACGAACTTGCTTCCCCTCCCGCCGAATCGCCTGAGCTGGTGCCGGCGGAGCCCGTGGCCGTAAGGGAGGGCTCCGCCGTTCTCGCCGGACTCGATCCCGAGCAGGACGCGGCGGCGCAGATCACCGCCGGCGCCCTGCTCATCCTCGCCGGTCCCGGTACGGGCAAAACCCGCACGCTCACCCAGCGCATCGCCCATCTGATCGCCGATCATGACGCCCCGCCCGAGGCCTGCCTCGCGGTGACCTTTACCCGGCGCGCCGCGGGCGAAATGCGCGAACGGCTCGCGTCGCTGCTCCCGGACGGCCGTGGCGCGCGTGTGCCGGTGATGACCTTTCACAGCCTCGGACTGGCGATCCTGCGGGAGCAGGAGTCCCGGCTTGGACTGGGCGAGCCGCTCCGGGTGGCCGGCGAGGCCGAGGCGCTGGCGCTGGCGCGCGAGGCGCTCGGCGTGTCGGTCGTCGAGGCCCGCAAGGTCCTGGCCGACCGGGCGGCGCGGCCGGCGGCTTATGAACGCGCCCTCCGCTCCCGCGGTCTGGTGGATTTCGATGATCTGATCGCCCTGCCGGTCCAACTCCTTACCGCGGACGCCGAGCTTGCCCGATGCTACCAGACGCGCTGGCCCCACCTCTCGGTCGACGAGTTCCAGGACATCGACGCGCTCCAGTATCAGCTCGTGCGCCTGCTGGCCCCAGGCGACCCCACGCCGGAACCGGGCCCGTTGCGGCACGGCTCCCTCTGCGTCATTGGTGACCCGGATCAGGCGATCTACGGCTTCCGCGGCACGGACGTGCGCTTCTTTGCCCAATTCCGGAACGATTACCCGGCCGCGCGCACCGTCTCCCTCGTCCGCAACTACCGCTCGACGCGCACCATTGTTGACGCCGCGCTGCAGGCCGTGGCGCCCACCACGCTCGTGCGCGACCGCGTCCTGCGCGCGCAAGTGGTCGACGCGAGCCGCATCCTGGTGCGGGAGTGCGCCACCGACCGCGCCGAGGCGGAGTTCGTCGTGGCCGCCATCGAGCGGCTCGTCGGCGGCACCAGCCTGACCTCGTTCGACTCCGGCCGCGTCGCCAGCGCGGCCGCGCCCTCTTGCGCGTTCAACGATTTCGCCGTCCTGTACCGCACGGACGCGCAGACGCCGCCGCTGGTGGAGGCGTTGGTCCGCTCCGGCATTCCCTTTCAGAAGCGCAGCCACGCGCCGCTGGCCGAACATCCGACCGTCCTGGCGCTGCTCGCCCGGCTCAAGGCGCTGCCGTCCGACTCGCCGCTGACCGACCGCCTCGGCACCGCCGCCGCGCAGCTCGTCCGCGAGGAGAAGCCCGACCCGGACCTGCGCCCCCTCATCGACGCGCTTCAGCCGCTGGCCGGAAAGCACGGCGCCAACCTGGATGCGTTCGTGAGCGAGCTGACCGTCGGCGTCGATGTCGACCTGCACGATCCGCGCGCCGAGCGCGTGTCGCTCCTCACGTTGCACGCGGCCAAGGGGCTGGAGTTCCGGGTCGTCTTTCTCGTCGGTTGCGAGGACGGGCTGCTGCCGCACCGCTTCGGTTTCGACGACGCGGACGCGGCGGACATCGCCGAGGAACGGCGGCTTTTCTTCGTTGGGTTGACCCGCGCCCGCGAGCGCCTTTTTCTGACCTACGCGCGCCGCCGCCACTGGCGCGGGGAACTGCGCAACCGGACGCCTTCCCCGTTCCTGGGTGCCATCCGCGAGGCGCTGCTCGACCGCCAGAAGGAAGAGGCTCCCGCCGCGCCGCGCGGGCGGCAGTTGGATCTCTTTTAGGCGGATTGCCGCGGGTCAGGCCTTCGCCAGGGCCTGCTCGAGGTCAGCCTGGAGGTCGACGAAGTCTTCGATGCCCAGCGACAGGCGCACATAATCGGGCGAGGTTCCGGTGGAAACCTGCTCCTCGGGCGTGAGCTGGCTGTGCGTCGTGCTGGCCGGGTGGATGGCCAGCGACTTGGCGTCGCCGATGTTGGCGAGATGGGAAAAGAGCTTGAGCGCCTCGATGAACTTCCTGCCCGCCTCGAAGCCGCCCTTGAGCCCGAAGCCCAGCAGGCCGCCGAACCCGCCCTGCAGGTATTTCTTCGCCGCGGCATGGTTGGCGTTGGTTTTGAGACCGGGATAGTTGACCCATTTGACCTTCGGATGCGCGGCGAGGAGCTCGGCCGTCTGGAGCGCATTGTCGCAGATGCGCGCCATGCGCAGATGGAGCGTCTCCAGTCCCTGCAGCATGAGAAAGGCGTTGAAGGGACTGATGCACGCGCCCATGTCGCGCAGCAGCTGCAGGCGCATCTTGAGGATGTACGCGACGTTGGCGCCGCCGGCGGGCGGAAAGCTCTTGAACGCCTCCCAGTGCACGAGGCCGTGGTAGCTCGGGTCGGGCTGGGTGAAGCCCGGGAATTTGCCATTGCCCCAGTCGAAGTTGCCGCCGTCGACCACGATGCCGCCGATGGACGTGCCGTGGCCGCCAATGTACTTGGTCGAGCTGTGCACGACGACGTTGACGCCCCATTCGAACGGACGGTTGAGAATCGGCGTCAGGCAGGTGTTGTCGACAATCAGCGGCACGCCGACCTCGCGCGCGATC
>CAZAFS010000043.1:0-15245 GCA_964484165.1 uncultured Opitutaceae bacterium
ATCATAAGTTGGTGAATAATAATAATATAAGTGGAGGTGGCGGGAGTTGAACCCGTTTAGGTAAATAATCTTCCCCTCTTCATAGGTATCCTAACAAGCTGTAGACCATTATATTGCATTATAACAATAGTGAAATTGTGGCCTCATTGAGGGTCGCATTTTTCGCCCTATTATCAACCGTTTATCAGCCACCTTTGGGGGCAGCGAGGACCCGCCCGTAAGGGCGAACATCGAAAAACCACCGATTTGTGTAGAGTATTGTTTAGAGGACTAGAAATTGCGAATGCTGATCGCGATCAACCCCTAAGGCAGATCGGACTGACTTTAGATCTAGAACCATGCCGCTGGGTGTCGCGTTGCGGGCAATCCCTGGCAGGTATCGATTCGCAGGCTTTCCCTCGTCGGTAAAGGGTCGGGCGCTTCGGCATTGATGGAGTATGTACTCTGCGCGTTGGGGGAGGAGCTGTTGTGCTCCCCGAGCTTCGACGCCTCATTGCGACAGATTACCTGCGGGATTACAGCGTGTCTTCAAACCCCATGTAACTTGATTTGGGGGTGTGGACGACGTCGCGTCCGGTCAATACGCGATGGTTAGCACAGGAATGCGTGCACAACAATTTCCGGTTGTGCTCTCCGACCTTATTTCGCTGACCGCTATCTCCGTTGCTTCTTGTAAGACGGTTCAGGCTTGTTGGTTTTGGCCGCGCCGCGCCAGGCCACTGGTGAAGCGTCTCGAGTCGGCAATGAGGTGTCACCGGGCAGTCCGTCCTCCTTTCTCTCCTCACTCCGAAATCCAGCTCATCTACCTTCGGGTAATTGACTTTTTATGGTGATGAATATATCGATTTGAAAATGATGCGGAAACAGAAGATGCGGTCGGTTACGCACTTCTGTGCCCGCGGGTGTCAGGCCGGGACGTATGCAGAAGCACACAGTGTGGAAGAGGGTGCGCCGGACGGCGGCGGAACTGGGTGCCGCAGACGGGCAGGACGGAAGGTGCGTGCAAGGCCCGAAGTAGGAGGCGCATAAAAAATGACCGGAAACGCACCCAGCGTCGGTCGTCGGGATCCGGGCAAAGCGGGATGGCTGTTGGGCCTGATCTTTGTCGGCGTGGCGGCGTGCATCCTGGCGGCCGGCAGCTTCTATTACCGGAATTACGAAAAGCATTACCGCTTAGCGGTTGAGCGCCAGCTCTCCGTCATTGCGGATCTGAAGGTGAACGAACTGGCGCAGTGGCGAAAGGAACGGCTGGCGGATGGCTACCTATTCTTCCAGAACGCCTCCTTCTCCGTCTTGGTACGTCGCTTCCTTGAGCAGCCGGCGGACGCGGACGCGCAACGGCAGCTTCAGACGTGGATCGGCAAATGCCAGGTGAATAATCAGTATGATGAGGTCCTTCTACAGGATGCTCAAGGTGTCACTCGCCTGTCATCGCCCGCCGGCCTACCGGCTATTTCCACCCTTGAAGCCAAGAACGTTTCAGAAGTCCTGCGGTCGGGCCAGGTGACGTTTCAGGATTTTTATCGCAGTGACAACGACCAGGAGGTCCATCTGGCCGTCTTGGTCCCCATTTTCAACGAGTTGGACGCCAGCCGACCGCTGGGCGTTTTGATTCTGCGCATTGACCCGAAAGCCTATCTTTATCCCTTCATCCAGCGCTGGCCCACGCCCAGTCTGACCGCCGAGACTCTGCTCGTCCGCCGGGAAGGCAACGAGGTCGTCTTTTTGAATGAACTCCGGTTTCAAAAAAACACCGCCCTGACCCTGCGCAGACCTCTGGACCAAGAGGCACTACCGGGAGCTCGGGCCGCCTCAGGGCAAGAAGGCGTCACGAAGGGCATCGACTACCGGGGTGTGCCGGTCGTGGCCGCCCTGCGCACCATTCCCGATTCGCCGTGGTTCCTGGTCGCCCGGATAGACACCGCGGAAGTTTATGCGCCGTTGCGCGAGCGACTCTGGCTGATGGTCGTTCTCATCGGCGTCGTGCTGTTCGGCGCGGGCGCCGGGATCGCGTTGCTCTGGCGGCAGCAGCGCGTCCGGTTCTACCGGGAAGAGGAGGAGGCGGAAAATACAACCAGACGCATGGCGACGGTGGTGAGAGACTCCAACGATGCGATCACGATCCAGGACTTCGAGGGACGGATCACCGCCTGGAACCACGGCGCCGAACTGATGTATGGCTATAGCGAGGAAGAGGCGCTGGCGGTGAACATTGAGCGTCTCACGGCCCCCGGCAAGGTTGCCGAGCAAAAGGATTTTACCCGCCGGCTGTTGGCGGGTGAAACGGTCACATCGTTTGAGACCCAGCGGGTGACCAAAGACGGGCGGCTACTCGACGTGTGGCTGACGGTAACGAAGCTTGTGGACGATGCGGGAAAAGTAATTGGCATTGCCTCCACCGAGCGCGACATCACCGAGCGCAAACAGGCGGTGGAACGTATCCGCGAGCAGGCGGCACTACTCGACAAAGCGAACGACGCCATCTACGTGATGGCCCTCGACTACACGATACTCTATTGGAACAAGGGCGCGGAGCGGACTTATGGCTGGACCAGCGCCGAGGTGTTGAATCGAAAAACCACGGAATTGATCTTCCCTGATCTCTCCGCCACGCAGGCGCTTGTCGCGGCCTTGCTCCAGAAGGAAACTTGGTACGGAGAGCAACGCCAAAATTTGAAGAGTGGAGGAATGGTGGAGGTGTTCAGCCGGCTGTCGCTCGTGCGCAACGAGCAGGGCCAGCCGCGGTCGATCCTTGCGATCAACACCGACATCACGGAAAAAAAGCAGCTCGAATCCCAGTTTCTCCGCGCCCAACGGCTGGAGAGCATCGGGGCGCTCGCCAGCGGCATTGCCCATGATCTCAACAACGTCTTGGCGCCAATCATCATGGGTGCGCCGTTGCTGCGGGAAGGGGTGAAGGACCAGAAGGCGCGCGACCTGCTCGGGATCATGGAATCAAGCGCCCAGCGCGGGGCCGCCATTGTCAGACAGGTGTTGACGTTCGCCCGCGGCGTCGAGGGCGAGCGCGTGCCCCTGCAACCGCGACATCTACTCTCGGCGATGGAAAGCCTCGCCGCCGAGACCTTCCCCAAGAACATCAAAATTGAAATCGACGTGGCGGCCGACCTGTGGCCGATTCTGGGCGACGCCACGCAACTGGATCAGGCCTTGATGAACCTGTGCGTCAATGCCCGCGATGCCATGCCGGGCGGCGGAAGCCTCACCTTTGAAGCCGCCAATGTCGTGCTCTCCAAGGAGGCGGCGGAGAAGATGCCAGGCGCCCAGCCGGGTTCCTATGTCTGTCTGCGCGTCACCGACACCGGCACGGGTATTCCACCGGAAGTCGAGGCGAAGCTCTTCGAGCCATTCTTTACGACCAAAGGCGTGGGCAAAGGCACTGGCCTGGGGCTGAGCACTACGCTGGGCATTGTGCGCAGCCATGGCGGCTTTCTCCGGGTCGCCAGCAAAGTCGGGCAGGGCACCACCTTTGAACTGTATCTGCCCGCCACGAAGGCCGAGCAGGTGGCGGTCAAAAAGGCCTCAACCAGGCCGTGGCCTCGCGCGCGCGGCGAAGCCATCCTCTTGGTGGACGACGAAGCCGCCGTGCGCGAGGTGGCGCGCCAAGCGTTGATGGAATTCGGGTACTACGTGATCACTGCCGGACACGGAACCGAGGCCCTTAGGATCTTCAAGGAACGCCGGCAGGAAATTCAATTGGTCGTGACCGACATGATGATGCCGGAAATGGACGGACCGACCTTGATCGCAGCCCTGCGGGTGCTCGATCCGGCTGTCAAGATTATCGGTATCACCGGCGCGAGCTCCACGAAGGGTATGAGCGGCCTGAAGACGCTGGCGCTGTCGGCCATGCTGGAGAAGCCGTTCACGCTTAATAAGTTCCTTGCGGCCATCAAGGAAGTGATGCCGGGGACTGCTGGTCATGAAAGTGCCGTCTCGGACGCCGGAGGATCACGGCCGACGCCGCCGGGCTGAAGTCTGATCCGGTGCGCGGTCCGCGGTCCTGCAATGCTGCGTAATCGAAGAGTATTCGTCAGTGCTGCAGTCCGCATCCCGCAGAGCGCAGGCGCCGAAGCAGGCCGGCTGGATCACTTCACCAGTCCGTGCCTCAAACACGGATTATGGCCTGTCTTCACTCCCAAACTTGAGCCAGTCGAGAACAGCGGTGAATAACAGGAAACCGAGGTAATGATCCGCGAGTTTCTCATAACGGGTAGCGATACGGCGGTAGCGTTTGATCCGGCCGAAGAAGTTCTCCACGGTGTGGCGTTGACGGTGGAGGCGACGGCTGAACCGACTGGGCCAGCGGCGCCCGGACCGTGGAGGGATGCAGGTCCGCACGCCCTGATCGTCCAGCTGCTGGCGGAAGTCATCGGCGTCGAATCCCCGGTCGGCGAGCAGCCAGCAGTCGTGTAGGCTCGGCAGGAAGGCCGCGCAGGCCAGTAAGTCATGCTGCGGTCCAGGCGCCACCGCCAGTTGCACCGGTCGACCCAGCGCATCGACCGTCGCGGCCACCTTGGTATTGAGGCCGCCTTTGGTTCGGCCCATGGCTTGGCGCGACTGGCCTCCGGCGGGATTGGCGCCGTCAGCATGCACTTTGACATGCGAGCAGTCTATGCTGCGGATCTGGCCCCAGGCGTGGGAGCGCAACCGCTGGAACAAGCGCGCCCACAGGCCGCAGCGACTCCAGCGGCGGAATCGCGTGTAGATCGAACTCCACGGACCGAACTGCCCCGGCAGGTCGCGCCAAGGCAACCCGGTGCGCAGCACATACCACATCGCTGTCACCATCAGCCGGTCATCCTTGGGCGGCCGCCCTCCGCGACTGCGCCATTCTGCCCTCGGCCGGGTTTGGCGCCGCGCCAGATTAATTTTTTAAGCCGTGCCCACAGTGGCTCCGGCAGTTCCCATCGCTCGGTCGTCGTCATTGCGCCACCGACGCCGCCTACACCCCAAATCAAGTTACATGGGGTTTGAAGACACGCTGTAAGGCATAGACCGGAATACTATTTTACCTCGGTGAATTTATTGTTCACTCAATTTGTTTATGACCAATGCAAAATTCGCACACCGTCCAGAGGAGACCAGGGCCCCGCCTGTGCCTTCCCCCGTCTGACTCCAGCCGCTCCCCACGTCACATTTGCAGAGCGCTGAGTTTTTGAGATATCCTAACATATTAGAAATAATTGACTTAGACTTCAAACCCCTGCAATCCTCGGCGCGCTTTTTCCAGCTTCGCCCTCGATCGCGATCGACCAAGGAAACCATCATGCCGAGATCCAGCTCGCCCGTCCGCCGCACACAGTTCTTCTCCAACACGCTCCTGCTGCTGATGGAGCGCAATGGCATCAACCAGGTGAAATTGAGCGCCGCCACCGGCATCGCGGTCAGCCGCATCAACAACTACTTGAAGGGCAAATACCGGACGATCCGGCCGGATCATCTTGGCCAGATAGCCAAGGCCGTCGGGCGCACCAAGGAGGAAAACGGAGACCTCGCCCGGGCTTACCTTCTGGACCTGCTGCCGGAAGTGTTGCACCCGGTGGTGCGCGTTGAGGTCGGAGGCGCGCACAGCACCCCGGGACGACACGAGGGCGTTGGGATACCCGGGTTGCCGGCCACAGCCGCAGCCGCTCTCGCCCGGTTGCAGGCCTACAGCCTGCGCAGCGCCAAGGCCCGATCCCGGTTGCTTTGGTTTGCGGAGATCATGAGGGAAGTGCACGGCGGCTAGACCATTGCTTTCGGCGGCACTTGGTCCTGGACCGCGAGGTGCGCCTTTCGCTGGCGTCTCCTTTTCCGGACAAGGGTGCTGCCAGAGGCCGGAGCCAGGGGCGAATCCGGCTTCAGCCCGATTCAACCACGACGTCCGCCAGTTTCCGGCCAGCGCTCTTCCCGGACTGCCGGTCAACTCGCGGCACCTCAATCCGTACCCGGTCCTTGAGCTGGTCCCCGCTCCTCTGCTTTAGCACGGCCTGGCCCAGATTGATCTGCATATCGTAGGTGCCCTCGCCAAGATTGTAGAAGGCGAAGACGCCCCAGGTGTCCGAATAAGTCTGGGCGACCACATCGTTGGTATCGGGCTTGAAGAGCCGGACGGTGGCGTCGCGCAGCGCCTCCGGGCGGGACGAGGTCGAACGAAGCACCTTTCCGCTCACTGTAGGCTGAGCCGCAACGAGGGCAGTCGCGGAGGTGAGCAGCAATGAAAAGCAACATACTACGATGGATTGGTTGCGTGGCAGGATCATGGGAGCCTCCTAGTCATCAGATTTCTGCAGCTTGATATCCTCCGCCAGGGTGATCGTCCCGTCCTTCTTGTCGTAGGTCGCGTTCTTCTGGTTGACGCTCAACGGGACCGGATAATAGCCGTTGTTTTCGATGTAAAGTTCGACGCCGGGAGCGTCCTCCCCGCCGAGCGTGCGCACGCCCTCGAGACGGAAGCTGCCGCGGGCGTCGGTGATTGCCATGGGCGTGGGCGGGACGTTCCGCACGGTGATCCCCTTGTGGTTGGCCGCATCGCTTTTCTGGACCGTGCCCTTGATGGTCCAGACAGCCACGCTGGGAGCCTCGTAGGATTTGTTCATCCGATCGTACGAGTAGTACAGCAGCCCGTAGATGAGGAGAAAGCCCGCCAGGGCTCCTCCGGCGCGGTAACCCTTCTTCTGTATCGTCGCCGTCGATTTCAGGAGTCTGAAGAGGACGTAGGCGCCCCCCAGGCTGCAAAGGAACATCACGAGCATCACCACAATCGACAGCAGATCCGCCCACTTGATCATATCGCCTCCATTCGTGGATTGTTGGTCCTGGATTGACGGAAACCGCGACCGGCCCCCGGGGCTCCCGCCAGAAAAAGGCCCGCCGCTCGCGGCCGGCAAAGGCCAAGGGTGGGCACGGCAGCCTCCCCTGGACTGGTCGCCGGCCCCCGGCTCAGCGACTGTAAACCATCGGCATGCCCATGCCCTGGCGGTTCGGCCGTATTCACAGCAGACTGGACTTGGGAGCACCTTATCTTCGACCGGCCGGATTTCGATCCTTTTGAACACTCTATTTTTGGTATAACGCGTGGCGGGCAATTGGGTGCCGCCCGGACTTTCCGCCACCGCGCCCTGGTGCTCGAATCTCCTGCATGGGCGACGAATCCAGCTTCAGCGTCGTCGTTGGTTCACCGGTCACGCGGATTCCCACGGACGATCCCACCGAGAGACCCGCGGAGGGCATGGCGCTGTGCGTTTCCGGCGGCGGCTACCGCGCGATGGTGTTTCATCTGGGCGGCCTGATCCGCCTCAACGAGCTCGGGCTATTGCGTCGTCTCAGGCGCATCTCGAGCGTGTCCGGCGGCTCGATCACGGCGGGCCTGCTGGGTCTCAAGTGGCCCAGACTGGGCTTCACCGCCCAGGGGGTGGCCGCAAACCTGGCCACCGAGGTGGTGGCCCCAATCCGCACCCTGGCCTCGACCACGATCGACGCGGGCTCGATCATCAGCGGAATCCTGCTCCCCGGAACGATCAGCGAGCAGATCGCCGATCACTACGCCAAAACCCTGTTCGGCGCCGCCACCCTCCAGGATCTGCCGGCCGACGATGAAGGACCACGGTTTGTGATCAACGCGACCAACGTGCAAAGCGGCGTTCTCTGGCGCTTCAGCCGGCCGTTCATGGGGGACTATCTGGTCGGACTGATCCGAAACCCCAAGGCGCGGCTCGCCGACGCGGTCGCCGCCTCCTCGGCCTTCCCTCCCGTGCTCTCGCCCGCCGTGCTCGAGGTTGATCCGGCTGCTTTCACCCCCGATCCGCAGTGCCCGCTGCAAAGGGACCCGTTCAACCACCGGGTGGTGCTCTCGGACGGCGGCGTTTATGACAACATGGGAATCGAGACCTCCTGGAAGCGCTACCGGACCGTCCTCGTAAGCGATGCCGGAGGCAAGTTGGAGTCGGAGCCGTCGCCCAAGGAGGATTGGGCCCGGCATGCGGTCCGCGTCGCCAGCATTGTGGACAACCAGGTGCGCTGCCTGCGCAAGCGTGAGATCATCGCCGCCTTCAAGGATCCCGACGATGACCACGACGGGACCTACTGGGGAATTCGCACGGACATCGCCGACTATGAACTGCCGGACGCCCTCAGTTGCCCGCACGACAAAACGATGCAGCTGGCCACCGTGGCGACGCGACTCAAGGCGCTCGATTCGACGCTGCAGGAGCGGCTCATCAACTGGGGTTACGCCGTCTGCGACGCCGCGGTCAGAAAACATGTCGCCGGCCATCTGCCGATGCCGCCTTCCGCTCCGGCGCTGCCCTATCCCAATTCCCCGATCTAGAGCTGGCGGGCACCAACCCATCCCTGAGTAACCAGTGAGCCCGGCGCTTCGAATGCACGTCCCTTCGATGGCTGAATCACCCCCAAGTGCCATCAGCATGCCAGACTCTGGCTGGCTGTGCGTCTCTTTGTTGGAGGCCGGCTGAGACTCTCCCTGCCCCATCAGGCGGAAACCCTGCATTGATTCCCTACGTAACATGAAACCAACCTCCAATCCGTTAATCTGGGTCATCGCCTTGGGCACGGTTTGGTGCTCAAGCGGCTGCTGTCAGGCGAATCCAAAATCCGCATCTCCCGCCGCGCCCTCCGTCTCGGTCGCGGAACCCACCGCGGCCACCGCCGGGTCCCCCAAGACGCTGGCCGTCTGTTCATTCAACATCCAGTTCCTTGGCAATTCCGCCCGGCGCGACAACGCCACGCTCGCCGAGCTCCTCAAACCCTACGACATCGTGGTGGTCCAGGAGCTGATTGCGGCGCCGGCCGAGGGCCCGAATGACCAGCCGGAATCGCGGCAGCGCGCCGCAGCCTTCTTCAGGGAAATGGCCGCCCGCGGCTTCGAGCACGTCCTCTCCGAAAGCGATACCGGGAAGAACGGCCCCCTCAATAATTACAGCACCGCCACCGAGTGGTGGGTGACCTTCTACAAGCCGGCCAGCGTCGCGCCGGCGACCGACATTCCGCACGGATTCATCTCGACCCCTTTGGCCAAAAATCCGGATTACGACCGGGTGCCGTATGCCTTCGCCTTCCGCACGCCGGATCACCACTGCGATTTCGTCCTGATCTCGGTTCATCTCAATCCCGACGACGCCAGCCGCCGGGCCCACGAGTTGGGCGCCATCGGCCGCTGGGTGGCGGATGAGGAGGCACGGCAGGCCGAGAAGGATTTCGTGATCCTGGGGGACACGAACATCCAGAACCCCGCCGAACTCCAGGCCGACACCCCGGCCAACTTCATCTCCCTCAATGCGGCGTGTGTGCCGACGAATGTGAATCCGTCAGGCCCCAAGCCCTACGACCAGGTCATGTTCGATCCGCGCTACACGACCGAAATCGACCGGAACTTCGGCTTCAAGGTTGTAAACCTGATCGAGGCCATGCGGTCCACCTGGCATGGACCAGACCCCTACCCCGGGGACCCATTTCAGCAGAACGTCTTTCGGTTTTACTACTCCGACCACAATCCGGTTGTGTTCCACATCCAGGTGCCGGCGGCTGACGACGACTGACCGGTGTCGATGGCGGTTCGCCCGGGCGATTGCTCCCGCGATCCCACCCTTGAGCGTCCTCCAGACCACGCCTTCGTGCATGAGCGTTCCAGCCCGTTCCAATCTCTTCTCCACCGTCCTGGCCGCCCAGATGCAGGAGGCCAAGGCGAACCAGGTTGAGCTGGCCCGGCGCACGGGCATTTCCGTTTCGCGTATCAACAACTATCTCCGGGGCAATTACGCCACCGTGACCGTGGGCCACGCGGAATCCCTGGCGGCACTGGCCCCGCCGGGCCGTGGCGCCGTCCTGATCGAGGCCTATCTCATGGACCTCGTTCCCGAGGAATGCCGGCGGTGGGTCGAGATCAGATATCCGGGTATGCCGGCCGGCCTGAGATGGAACGTTCCCGCCAAGGGGTTGCCGCCGGAATTTGCCGGCCAGTTCGCGGAACTCTACCGGCTGTGCGTATCCAGCGCCCGGGTCCGTGAGCGCACGAAAGAGTGGATCGCCATCATGCGGGAGAGTTGCCGGCCGGGCAGAACGAGGCAAACATCGGGGCCAGCCCGCGGGCAGGGCCGGACCCGAACCGACGCCGGCACAGACCCGGAACCGGCTGAAGGGAAAGCGGAGTGATTCAGGTGGCGTCCCCCGTCCCGCGACGAGCTTATGAAAAAGGGCATTCGAATTTCCCCAGAGGCAGTCCATCCTCATCCGTATCCGTGGCAGTCGCCGGTGTGGTCCAGTTCGGCAGCCGACAATTCCCGTCATCTTGAAGCATTGATCGGCGAGGTCGCGTTCAACCGACGACCCGCGTTGCGGAACCTGCACAGGCATCTGGGCAGCCTGAAGCCACAGGTCGAGAAAGCCTCCGTTTTCTACGGAAAACGCCGGGCCGTTGGCCTGCAGGCACGCCTTCACGCGTTTGATGTAATCAGGGATCTCTTCACCGGCGTTAAGTCGGTCGAGGAGGATGAAAAGACCATCATCCAGGAGCTGCCGCTGTGTGTGTTCAATGCTCCCGCTTTTCCCGGGGCGAAAACGACCTACGCCGTGGAAAAATCCACCGATGTGACCGCCGGTTGGAGCATCGAGGTGCTGGGATCCGGCTACGGCTCGGACGTCACGGTGTCGGTGTCCCAGTCGAGCAAGTTCACCGCCTCGGCCGGCACGCGGAAACTCGTGTTCGCACCGCTGCACATCCGGGTCGTCCGGGTTGCGTTGTACAAGTGGGGTCAGTTCCAAAGGAGGTTCCTCCGGGCGGAGTTGTCCGAACCCAAGGTGCGCGACGCGAACGGCATCGCCACCGTGACTGAGGCGCAGTGGAAAAGACTCGTTGGGGCCGGGCGACCCCTGGAGGAATTTGACCTGTCCAGCGACGCCAGCACGGATATCGCCACCTACAGCTTCGGCATGGCGCTGTCCGGAACCTTCGAGACCAGCATCGGCCTGAGTGCCTTCGGCCTCAAAACCAAGGTCACGGCCAAGTGTTCCGCCAAGCAAAAGGCCGAGGCCACCTTCGAACTCCCGCCCGGGCACCGCTACCGGCTGCGGTCGCCGCGCGGGGTCGCCGGGTTCTATTTCAATTGCTGAGGCGCGGGCGCCCGGGTGTCCCGTTGCGGGTGCAAGCGGACACTGCGGCGGCACCCGCCCAACGCCGCCGGATCTCCTATCGGAACAGCCTTTCGAGCAGCGGCCAGGCGCGCCGACAGAGTGCGGCTCTTCGCAATCCGGTCAGACTCTTGGCTCATCTTGGCCTTCTGAGACAATACGCCAAGGGCATGAGCTGTCTTCAGAACACTCCGGGCAATTCGAGGCTAGATCATGGCACCAATCTCGTGCGGCCATCGGGCTAGGCCCAAGGGCCAGGATGCACCCCTGCTTCGGCGGCAACGTCCGTAGGTGGAGATGAGGCGAGTTAGGTCCAAGGCATCCTTTGTTATCCCTTGCGACCCAGTGTGTGATGTTGCTAAGGTGTTAACGTATAATGTGATGAATGACATGAAATCGTTTGCAGTCAATGTGTTAAGGTGCAACTTTAATATTAACTTGCAGCTTTAATTTAAAAGTGGCAACTAAATACCCCATGGATCATGTCAGTGTGGATGCAGAGGTCGGCAACCTCCTAATCGAAACGAAAATCGGGAGGGCAAGCCTACGCAACATCCGGGCAGGTCTACTGCAACTTGCGTACGCTTTGTAGAAGCGTCCCGAAAAGAAAGGCTACCTGCTGTTATCCGAAGCAGGAGTCACTGAGTCGAGAATCCAGAAAGAATGGCAACTCGCGAGAGCTGTATTGAACAGCGATATCGCACGCCGCATCACGATTGGCATCGAGAAGGGCGGCCACCTCGGAGGCGTCTTTTCCTCCATCGATCGAGACACCAAACAGGTTCTGCTAACCGTGCTCGAAAATGTGCGCGCCAAATCAGGCCCCCGAATCAGCCGCTCGGATGCGCCGTTTGTCGTATTAAAGATCCTCTTGCATCGTTGGTTCACAACCGGGGGCGCGGTGACTTCTGAGTGGCTTGGCCGCACCTGCGGCTATTCTTATCCTACCATTGCCCATGCGCTCCAAGGTCTGGGAAGCGCGATCGAAAGAGAGTCGAATCGCCGAGTCCGACTCCGTGGTTTTCCACAAGAAGATTATCTTCGTCTGGTAGCGATGTCAGATCGTGCCCGCGCGACGGCTCGATACGCTGATGCCTCTGGGCAATCGCGATCCCCCGAAAAGCATCTGGGAAGACTCGAGGCGCTAGGCATCAAGGGGGTGGGCGTTGGAGGAGTGTTTGGCGCGGCTCATTGGTTCGCGGGACTAGACATAGTGGGAGCTCCTCGCCTGGATATCTCTGTTCATGCCCGTAACCTTGAGACAGATGCTGATTTTATCCATAAACTCGATCCCGCGCTAAGGCGGATAACCGATCCGCGTGAGCCCGCGAGCTTGGCGGTGCATCACCTCTACCATGCCGATCCACTTTTCACTCCACGCGAAGGCGGGTTGAACTGGGCTGACCCGGTTGAGTGTCTTTTGGACCTACATGAAGCTCGCCTCGAGATGCAGGCGAAACAGTTTCTTGATGTGCTGCGCCAGCGAAGACCGAAGGACTCGTGAGCGCTCAACCCATTGAAGTTTCCCTCAGGGACGTACTGGGGGAGGTGTCGCTGGCGATTCCATCAGACGTCCGCCCGAATATCATCATCATCGGTAGCCTTGCGGCTGGATACGGTTTGTTCCCACATGGCGATGCGAGTGGCGTTCGCACTAAGGATGTGGATTGCGTGCTCTCACCTCATCTGTCGGCCGTGGAGAAGGGGCGCGAAATTGCGGAGCATCTCATCAACGCCGGCTGGCAGCCGAAAGCCGATAGGGATTTCGGCAAGCCCGGGACAAAAGAGACGCCCGAAGACAGACTTCCCGCAGTTCGATTGTATCCGCCGAAAGGTGGCGGTTGGTTCCTGGAACTACTTACAGAGCCTGCATCTGAGTATCAAACCGAGCGCGTGTGGACACGCCTTCCCCTCAAGTCCGGCGAGCACTACGCGCTGCCAAGTTTCCAGTTCACAAAGGTATCGATTTTCGACGCCCAGCCGTCCGAGTTTGGTGTTCGTTGCGCGCGCCCGGAGATGATGGCCCTGGCAAACCTACTCGAACACCGAATCTACGGAGACGATATCATCAAGAACACCGAATACAGCGGACGCCCGCAATTCCGCCGCAACAAGGACCTGGGTCGGGTGCTCGCCATCGCAGCGCTTTCAAGGGAGGATCCCGACCTGTGGCCAGAGCGGTGGGTTAAAGGTCTGCACGAATGTTTCCCCACCCATTGGAGGGAATTTGCCGCCAACGCGGGAGACGGTCTTCGAAAGCTCTTGAGGAGTCCGGACGACATGGAAGAAGCCACGTTCCATTGCGCGAACGGCCTGCTCTCGAGGCGCCGCCGAACACGATTAGAACTTCAGGCAATTGGCGAACGCCTGCTCGGTCTCGCAATCGAGCCCCTTGAGAAAATGGGTCGACAGGCATAAACGAGGGCGACCCAAGCAGCCCCGGAATCGCCTCACGCATCGCTGGTCGAGCAGCTTCCTAAACCGAAATCCTTGGGATGCCCGCGTTCGCTGGACATTTCCAGCGCTAGCCTTCGCGGTGCCGCCCCCGGTGTCCCGTTTCCGGTCAAACCGGTCACCGCGGCTGTCGTACCGGTCGCGCCAAGAGCCCGTCGGTAGGGCGCGATCGCCGGCTAACTTCGCCGGCATGTCCGGAAGAATTGCGCTCTCCCCCACCCAGCTCGAGGCCGTCCTGCAGGCGGCGGCCCTTTTTCCCACCCGCGACCGGACGATGCTCGTCCTTGGCGTCAACACCGGCTTCCGGATCCATGAATTACTGAGCCTCACCGTGGGCCAGATCTGGGACGGGGTCCGCGCGCGAGACGCCGTCGAAATCTCTCGCGCACACCTCAAAGGCGGCCAAGGGCCCCGCCGCCGCTCAGTACGAGGTCGGGTGGTGCCGCTCAACGCCGACTGCGCGCAGGCAATTGGGGTATACATCGCGTTACGCATCCGGGCCGGGCCCGTTGCGGCCAGGGAGCCACTCTTCCCGAGCCGCGAGGGCCAAGGGGCCATCTGTGCGCGATAGGCCAACCGGATCGTCCGCCGTGTGTTTGCCGCGGCCGGCCTCGATCCGGCCGCGCCTTGGGGCACACATTCGTTGAGAAAGACATTTTGCCGGCGGATCTATGAAGCGAGCGGCCACGACCTGGTCCTCACCAAGGCCGCCATGGGTCATGCTCATCTCTCGACCACCGAAAGATACCTCGCCGCCGACGAAACCCGCGCGGCCGCACTAATCCGCGCCCTGCCGGCCGGGCTGCGGCCCGGAACATCAGGCGCATCCCCCGTTGTAGATCCGACGCCAGACCCGGCCGCTAACTTGGCCACAACCTGCCATGGATAACAACAACCTCGATCTTCCCGAGTACGGCCCCATTTTTCATCTCCGCTTTGATTTCGCCGGAGAGCTCGGCTTCCTCGACCACGTCCGCCAGCCGTTGCCGCTGGAGGCGGCGGCCGAGTACTGCCGACGGGTCCTGAAAAAGGCGTTCAGCTTCTCCGCGGCCCGCGCCATCAACGCCGAGCGACAACGATACCGGCCGCCGCGTTTCTTCATGTACGTGGTCGCCATTCCTCCCAAGTCGAAGGAGTGGCAATATTGGATCCACGACGGCGTGTCGTGGATGCGGACCGACGACCAGGGTTTGTTTGTCGACATGCTGACCCGCGCCACCGTGGCGCAGGGCAAGCCGCCGGGCACCCCGACACCCCTCTTTCCTCTCGTGCCGGCCGAGCCGCTGGACCGGTGGAGGCTGGCATCCATGGCCGTGCTCCACGACACGCAACGTTCCCTGGCCGCGGTCGTGCTTTTCGCGCAAGCGCAGGATCACCTCAAATTCAACCGCCTAACCACATGAAACCAAAACGCCTGTTGGTCCTCGGCGACATTCATCATGCCTGGCGCCGCGCGGAGGAAATCCTCTCGGCCCTGCGATCGCGGTACGACCAGGCGATCCTGCTGGGCGACTACTTTGACGATTACGGAGACACCCCGGAGATGGCGGCCGCCACCGCCCGGTGGCTGGCCCGCTCGCTCGGACGGCCCGAGCGGATCCACCTGCTGGGCAATCACGACCTGCCCTATTTCTTCCCCGAAAATC
>CAZAFS010000044.1:0-7763 GCA_964484165.1 uncultured Opitutaceae bacterium
TTGAAGGTGACGTCGGGCCGGTCGAGCGCGCTGGCGACGGAGGCCAGGCTTAGCGCGACGGCAGCGAGGAGAGGCACGCGGCGGAGTTTCATGACGGTGTTTTGTCTTACGGGCGTGGGACGCAGGCAACCTTGAACCCCGTCGGCAAGACGCGGGACTGGTGCCGGGTCGACCGAAGACTTGTCAACTATTAGTTGACAATTTCCCCATGCGAGAGGCGGAGCCGGGGTCCGCCGATGGTGTTGACGCGGGTCTTTACAAACCCGTTATTACCCATCTGTCATCCTGAGCGTAGCGAAGGATCCAGTGAGAGTCCGCAGCGAGCTTCGACGGTGTCCTACTGGATTCTTCACTTCGTTCAGAATGACAGTCCGGACTCGGACCCACCCTAGTCTTCATCGGGCGCGGTATGCGCCCAGGCGGGCGGCGGCCCATGGCGGAACTCGGAGTGTCGGATCTTGCCGCCGACAAAGGCCAGGAAACCGCCCAGACCCAGTGCAACCACCGCGACAACCGCCGTGAGCGGCAGCGCCCAGCGGTGGACGCGGGGTGATTTCCACAAGCCGATCAGCGCCGTCGCGGCCAGCACCGCGGCCAGGTAGTAGGCCCAGACGATGCGGTCGGCCAGATAGGCGTGCCAGTTGAGCCACTTTTGGGCAGCGGCGTCTGACATCGAAAAAACGCGATCATAGCCGGCCCCGCCAAAATACGCCACCGGCCCGGCGGCCGCGGTCGTCACCAGGATCAGCGCCAAGGCCACCGCCTGGCCGCCGCGGCTGCGTGAGGCCAGGGCCACCACGAGGCAAAAAACACCCGCGGCCAATCCATAGATCGGCAGCGGGTTCAGGAGGACGTGGACGTATTCCGGCTGCCGCAGGGCGACGAGAAATTCCGTCCACAGGGACTGCATGAAGCGAAGGTCTACTTTACGATCTCAATGTTCTCAAGCAGGTTGATGCCGTCGCGGCTGACGAACTTGCCCTTCACGGTGATGGTCTTGGCGGCATACTGCGCGAGGTCGGCGTTGGCCGGCATGTGCTCGCCGATAAGCAGGTAGATCGTGCCGTTGGCGGCCTTGAGGCCGACGGGCAGGCCGCTGGAAATGCATTTCTGGGCGCAGTCCGCGTGTTTATCGCCGTGGGCGCCGTGGTCGAGATAGCAGGCCATGTCGAGGACTTCGCCGGTGACCGTGATCGTGGTGCCGCTCTTGGCCATGTCCATATGACCCATGCTGTCGCCGCCGGACATGGGCATGTCGTCGGCGTGCGCGGCGAGGGGCAGGGCAAGGAAGGCCGCGCCGGCGGCCAGGAGGGCGAGGATTTTGGAGAGAGAACTGAGATGCTTCATGAGGATTAGCGTTGAGGTTGCGGTTTACTGGAAAGGGGATCGGTGGACGCACGCATTGGCTGGGGCTTGAAGTCCGCCGGCGGGACTGCGCCGGGTGGGAGCGTTGCGGGTGGCTGCTAAGATCGGCCAGATCGTGGGAGAATGCAAACGGCGCCCCTATTCCCGGACGGCGCCAACCACCGGCAGGGCCGTGGCTTGCATCGACCGCCGGCGCCAGACGAAGAAAATCGCCGGGTAGACCAGCAACTCCATGAGCGTGGACGTGATGACGCCGCCAACCATGGGTGCGGCGATGCGCTTCATGACGTCGGCGCCCGCGCCGTTGCTCCACAGGATGGGCAGCAGGCCGGCGATGATGACGGCCGCGGTCATGGCCTTGGGGCGGACGCGTTTGACGGCACCGTGGTAGATCGCGTCGCGCAGATCGGCCGGCGAGCGCAGCCGGCCGGCGCGCCGCCAGTCCTCAAACGCCAGATCGAGATAGAGCAGCATCACGACGCCCGTCTCCGCGTCGAGGCCGGCAAGCGCAATGATGCCGACCCAGACGGCGACGCTCAGGTTGTAGCCGGCCAGATCCAGCATCCAGAACGCGCCCACGAGCGAGAACGGCACCGCGAGCAGGACGATGGCGGTCTTGATGAGCGACTGGGTGTTGAGATAGATGATGAGCAGAATGATCAGCAGCGTGAAGGGGATGACGATCAGCAGCCGCTGGCGGGCGCGCTGCATGTATTCGTACTGGCCGCTCCAGATGACGTTGTAGCCGGCCGGCACCACCAGCTCGCCGCGCGCGATCGCCGTGTCGACCGCCTGCCGGGCCCGGCCAACGTAGGTGCCGATGTCGACGCCGTGCACGTCGACGTAGATCCACGCGTTGGGCACGGCGCTTTCGCTTTTGATGCCCATGGGCGCGGCGACCACGCGGATTCTGGCCAGCTGCCCCAGCGGGACCTGCGCGGAAGCCGGGCCCGGCGCCGCGCCTCCGGCCATGGCCGGAGCTTCGCCCATCCCGCCGCCACCCGGCGCGACGCCCAAGCCGGTGCGCACGGGGATCGCGATCTGCCGCAAGGCGTCGAGGCTGTCACGGTAGTCGCGGTCGTAGCGCAGGATGACCCCGTAGCGCTCGAGTCCCTCGATCGTGGTGGTGAGCGGCATGCCGCCCAGCGCCACCTCGAGCACGTCCTGCACGTCGCTAACCGTCAGCCCGTAGCGGGCGATGGCGTCGCGATCGAGGTCGAACTCGACGTAGTTGCCGCCCATCACGCGCTCGGCGAACACGCTGCTCGTGCCCGGCACGCGGCGGATGATCGCTTCGAGGCGCTCCGCGATGCGTTCGAGCTCGGCGAGGTCGGGCCCGGCAACCTTCAGGCCGACCGGCGTCTTGATGCCGGTGGCCAGCATGTCGGTGCGGGTCTTGATCGGCATCGTCCAGGCGTTGGTCAGCCCGGGAAACTGCACCGCGCGATTCAACGCGTCGGTCAGCTCATCGACGGTGCGGCGGCGGTGGGCGACACCCCGGCCGGCATCATCGCGGATGTCCACCGCCGGCCACTGCGCCTCCGGCTTGAGCATGATCGTGGTCTCGATCATGTCCATCGGCGCCGGATCGGTGGCTGTCTCGGCGCGGCCGACCTTGCCGAACACGCTCGCGACCTCGGGAAAGCTGCGGATGATCCGGTCGGTCTGCTGGAGCAGTTCGCGCGCCTTGGTGGGTGAAAGGCCGGGGAAGGTCGTCGGCATGTAGAGCAGGTCGCCCTCATAGAGCGGCGGCATGAACTCCGAGCCCAGGTGCTGGTAGGGAAACGCGGCGTCGGCGCGCTCCGCCCAGTCGTGCAGGCGGCCGGGCGGCAGGTGCGCCACCACCAGCCGGTTCCAGGGAAAAAAGACCCACGCGACGATCAGCGCCGCGCCGCCGATGACGGCCCAGCGGAAGCGGATGACGAAATCGACCGCCGGATGGTAGAGCCAGACAAGGAGGCGGTTCAGCGGATTCTTCTCCTCGGCCGGGATGCGGCCGCGAATGAACAGGCCCATCAGCACCGGCGCGAGCGTCACGGACAGCAGCGCGGCGGCCGCCATGGAATATGTCTTGGTGAACGCCAGCGGCTTGAACAGCCGGCCCTCCTGCGCCTGCAGCGTGAACACCGGCAGGAACGACACCGTGATGACCAGCAGCGAGTAGAACAGCGTGGGGCCGACCTCGATCGCGGCGTCGCGGATGATGTCCCAGTGCGGCTTCCGGCCGCCGTCGCGCTCGAGGTGCTTGTGGGCGTTCTCGATCATGATGATGACCGCGTCGACCATCGCGCCGATGGCGATGGCGATGCCGCCCAGCGACATGATGTTCGAGCTGAGGCCCTGCCGGTACATGATCAGAAACGCGGCCAGCACCGCCACCGGCAGGATGATGATCGCGACCAGCGCGCTGCGCAGGTGCAGCAGGAACAGCAGGCACACGAGGGCGACGACCGCGCTTTCCTCGAGCAGTTTGTGCTGCAGGGTTTCGACCGAGCGGTCGATCAGCGTGGTGCGGTCGTAGGCGATCTGGTAGGTCACGTCGGGCGGCAGCGCCTTCATCGCCGCGTCGAGCCGCGCCTTGACCGCCGTGATGACGGAGCGCGTGTCGACGCCGTAGCGCACGACGACGATGCCGCCGACGGTCTCGCCCTCGCCGTTGAGCTCGGCGATGCCGCGGCGCATGTCGGGCCCGACCTGGATATGGGCCACCGCGCCCAGCAGGACGGGCGTCCCGCCCGGGCCGAGGCCGACCGCGATCTTGCGCAGATCGTCCAGCCCGGTGACGTAGCCGCGCACGCGCAGCATGAATTCCTTTTCCCCCATCTCCAGCGAACCGCCGCCGACCTCGCGGTTGCTGCGCTCGACGGCCGTCGCGATGTCGCTTAACGACAGGCCGTAGGCCCGCAGCCGGTCGGGGTCGACTGTGATCTGGTACTGCTTGACGAAGCCGCCCACCGACGCCACCTCGGCCACGCCCTCGACGCTGGAAAGCTGGTACTTGAGGTACCAGTCCTGGAGGGAGCGCAATTCGGCGAGGTCGCGTTTCGGTGAGTTCAGCGAGTACATGAACGCCCAGCCCACGCCCGTGGCGTCGGGGCCGAGGCGCGGCGTGACGCCGCGGGGCAGGCTGTCGGTTAGGCCGTTGAGGTACTCCAGCACGCGGCTGCGGGCCCAGTAGGGATCGGTGCCGTCCTTGAAGATGACATAGATGAACGAAAAGCCGTAGAACGAGTAGCCGCGCACCGCCGTGGCCGCCGGCACGGAGAGCATCTTGGTCGTGATCGGGTAGGTCACCTGGTCCTGCACGAGCTGCGGCGCCTGGCCGGGCCATTCCGTGTAGATGATGACCTGCGTGTCGGAGAGGTCGGGGATGGCATCCAGCGGAATGTGGCGCAGCGCGTAATAGCCGCCGCCGACCAGCAGGGCCGTCCCGACGAGGACGACGAACTTGTTCCGGAGCGAGAAATTGATGACGGCTTTGAGCATGACGGCGGTGGCCGGGGCGGGGGCGCGGCGTCAGGGTGCGGCGGCGCCGCGGGCCGCGGCGACCGGCGGGTTTCCGGATTGGCGCAGCATCTTCTGGATCGCCTCGCGGAGCTGGCTTTCGGAATCGAGCAGGAACTGGCCGGAGATGACCACGCGCTCGCCCGCCGCCAGGCCGGCGAGAACTTCGTCGTCATCGCCGGTGCGGGCGCCCAGCGTCACCGCGCGCGGCAGAAAGGAGCCGTCGGCGAGGGCCACGAAGACGGTGTTGTGTTCGCCGCTGCGCAGCACGGCCATGTCGGGCACGAGCACGGCCGCGGGCCGGAGTTCGGCCGCGAGGCGCACGTCGACAAACATGCCCGGCTTCAGCGCCAGGTCCGGATTGGCCAGCACGATCCGCGCCTGCACGGTGCGGGTCGCAGCCGCGACCTCGGGAATGAGAAAGTCGATCTGGCCGGCAAATTCGCGATCGCCGCCGTAGGTGCTGCGCACGCGCACGGCCTGGCCGGCATGGACGAAGGCGAGGTCGCCCTCGTAGATCTGGGCGTTGACCCACACCGTGGCGAGGTCGGCCAGGCGGTAGAGGCTCTCGCCGGGCTTCACCATCATGCCCGGCACCGCGGTCTTCTGGATGACCACGCCGTCGGCGGGCGCGCGGAACACGAACGTCCGTGGCGCTTCTCCGGTGCGCGCCAGCTCGGCCAGAAAGGCCGCGGGCACGTCAAACAGCCGCAGGCGCTCGCGCGCCGCGTGCGTCAGCGGGCCGCCGGCCGCGTCCTCGCTGTGGAACGCGATCAGGTAGTTGAGCTCGGCGTTGTAGAGGTCGGGCGAGTAGATCTCGAACAGCGGCTGGCCCGCGCGCACGCTGGTCCAGGTGGCGTCGACGAAGAGGCGCTCGATCCAGCCCTCGTACTTGGTTGTGATCTCGCGCAGCCCCGGCTCGTTGAACTCGACGGTGCCGACGGCGCGAATCTCGCGCCGCACCGGCCCCGTGCGGACCACGCCGGTCTGGAGGTTCATCTTCTGGATCGTGACCGGGTCGATGGTGATGGTGGCCGCCGCCTCGGCCTGGTCCTCGTACACCGGCACCAGGTCCATGCCCATGGAGTCCTTGCCCGGCTGCTGGCTGACCTCGCCGGGATTCATGGAGGACTTGTAATAGAGGATGCGGCGCGCGCCGATCGTGGCGCCGGCCGACACCGGCACGAGCTTCATGCCGCAGATGGGACAGTAGCCCGGCTCCTTCAAGAGGATCTGCGGGTGCATGCTGCAGGTGTAGAATGGTGTGGCGACCGCGGGCGCCGCGGCGTGCGCGGCGGGCGGCGCGACCCACCCGGTGGCCGCGGCCAACAGGGCGGCGGCCAAAAACAGGGACCGGAATCGAAGGAGGTTCATGGTGAGGGGAGGTTCAGGGAGAGCTGGTCGTGGCGACCGGCAGCGGCGCACCCGCCGGCGCCTGGCCCGCGACGAGCAGGGACAGGTCGGCCAGCGTCTTTTCCCGCTCGCGCAGGACGGCGACGCGTTCGATCTGCAGGGCGAGAATCATCTCCTGCGTCTCGGGAATCGCCGCGATTCCGGTCATGCCGGTGTCGTAGGCGGCCGTGACGGAGGCGAGCGACCGGCGGAGATTCGGCAGCGCGGTGCCGTCGATGTAGGCGATCATGCGGTCGGCTTCGCGCACCATGTAGGTCATGCGCGCCAGATCGGCCGCGACCATGAGTTCCTCGGCCTGCAGTCGCGCCACCGCGGCATCGTGGCGGGCGCGGGCGGCGGCGATGGCGCCGGCGATCTTGCCGCGCCAGACCGGCAGCGTCATCTCGGCCAGCGGCCGCCACAACACCGGGCTCATCTTCAAATCGGCCATCAAACCGGCGGCGAAATCCGGCGTGCGCGCCTTCTCCTCCACGGTCACCTCGGCGACGGCCATCTCGACCATCGCCCGCATCTCGCCCAGCCGCGGGTTGGCGGCGACGGCCGCGGCCCAGAACGCGTCGTCATCCGGCAGGGGCGCGGCCGAGGGGGCGAATTGCGCCGGCCACGGCGGATCCGGGGCGGCGCGGGCGAGCCCCAGCGCGGCCTTGAACCGGGCGCGCAGGACCCCGCGCTGGTCCGCGAGATTGGTTATTTCGAGGCGCCACCGGCCGGCGTCGTTGAGGAGGCGCGTCAGGTCGTCGAGCGAGCCGGTGGCGTGCATGGTCACATGCTCGGCGTGGGAGAACCGGATCGCGTCGTTTTTTGCGTCCAGCATCTGTTGGGTCAGGCGCAGGGTCTCCTCCAGCGCCGTGAGATCAGCCCAGGCGTGCTTTACGTCGGCGGCGGTCCCGAGCACCGCGGTGGCGTAGCGCCGGTACGCGACCTCGCTCGCCGCCGTCGCCTCGTGTGCCATGGCCGCGCGTTTGCCGGCCGACATGAAGTCGAACATGAGCCCCGGCATCAGCGAGGTCAGGGTGTCAGTGATGTCGGCTTGAAACGTGAGCTTGGGATCGGGCAGGGCGCGGGCCGGGGCGATGGCCAGCGCGGCGGCGTGCCAGTCGTCGTAGGCGGCCTCGACCTGCGGATGGTTCAGCAGCGCGTACCGCAGGTAGTCGGCGAGGGTCGAGTCCGGCGCGAGCACCGGCCGTTCCGGGCCGGACGGGCCCGGGTGCAGCAACGCTCCCGTCTCCTGCACGCGGGCGAGCGAAAGGCGTTCCTCGCGGGAGGCGGCGACACAGCCGGCGAGGAGCAGGACGAGCGGGAGGGTGGTGAACCGAAGGTGGGGCACGACGGGAAGGGTGGGCTGGGCTCAGCCCTTCGTTTCCTCCTTCATCGTGCCGCACGTCGGCATGGCTTGGCCGAGGTAGGGATTCGCCACCGCGCGGGCGCTTTGCACCCAGTCCGCCTGCGCCATGGGGCAGGTCATGATGAAATAGCCCTTC
>CAZAFS010000044.1:7863-15222 GCA_964484165.1 uncultured Opitutaceae bacterium
GCTTTGCACCCAGTCCGCCTGCGCCATGGGGCAGGTCATGATGAAATAGCCCTTCTGCCGCCGGGCGAGGGCGATGGTCTCATTGCTGAGATTCTTGAACGCGGCGCGCGCGGCGCTGAGATCGTCCGCCTGGGCGACCGCCTGGGCCGCGGCGGCGATGCCGGCGCGGTGAAGATTGCCCGCCTCCGCCGCGAGCTGCCGGGCCGCCGCCCGGGCGGTGGTGAAATCGTCGGCGACGAGGGCGGCCGAGATCTTTTCGTAGCGCGGGATCAGCGCAGCAGGATTCTCGGCGGCGCGAGCGCCGGCGAGAGCCGACAGGCCGATGAGAGTGGTGAGGAGGAAACAAAAGGTCTTCATAAGGTGCCGGGTAATACGCCGCGGATGACTCAACCCCTCGGAGCATTCGCGCGCGTTGCCGGCGCCCCAGGCATTGATCCCGGGCGGATAACAAAACACCCGCCGGCTGCCGGGAGCCGACGGGTGCAGGCTTGATTCGCGATTTCGAGTCAGGATGTCGCTTTCTTTGCGGTCGGGGCGGGGCAACTGGCGCAGCTCTGGCAATTGCTGCAGACCTGGCCGGCCTGGCTGCAGGTGGCGGCGGGCATTGTCGGCGCGGACATGGTGACCGTCGGCCGCATGCGATTCTGCTGGTCGGGCGGGGGGCCGGCCCGGAGCACCGAGGCGGCGGAGAGGAGCAGGGCGATCGCCGTGACGGCGAGCATGGAATTGAAGGTCTTCATGAGATGGGAGGGTTGATTCGGGGGGTTGAATGTTCGAGTTAACTGCACCCCATAATACGCCGCAGGCGGCGCCACCCCTCATGAATTGCGGCAGTCCCGCCAGACCCTGGCCGCGATGGAGATCACCGCACCCCGGCTCACCGGGCGGCGGCCGCGGCGACAAACGCGCTGATCAACGGATGTCGTTCGCCCCGCAACCCCGAGCGCTCGGGCTGGAAAAGGGTGCCGATGAAAAAGGGATGGGCGGGCAGTTCACCGGCGCGCACGTCCCCGGCGGCATCGAAGCCCGTGAAACGCAGGCCCGCCGCCTCGAGGCGGGCGCGCCACGCCGGATTGAGCCCGTAGCGGCAATGGTAACCTTCGTGTGTCGTCCGGCCGTTGAAGATCGCGTGCAGGCGGCTGTCGGGGGTGAAGGCGATGTCGCCGCTTTCCTCCACCAGTGAGCAGGCTAGGGGCGTGACGACGAGCTCGTGGCCGCCCGGGCTGCTTTCCGCGTGGTCGGCGTCGGCGGCGCCGCAGACGTTGCGGGCGAATTCGATCAGCAGGTGCTGAAAGCCGCCGCAGGTGCCGAGCAACGGCCGGCGCGTTTCACGCGCGAAGCGGATCGCGGCCAGGGCCCCGGCCATGCTGGCATAGGGCGTGGCCGGGACCGCCCACACCGCGTCGCAGCCGGCGAGATCCGCCGCCGGGTCGCGAATCGTGGCCGTGTGGACCCACACTCCCGTCACCTCCACGCCGGTGGCGTCACTGGCGAGGGCGAGGGCGCGCGGAATGGCGCGATGGGCGGTGACCACATCGGAGCGGTCGCCCACGAGGGCCACGCGGACGGCGGGGCGAACCGGATTCATGTGGTTTCCGCGGCCTTCGCCGGTTTCAGGGGCACCGGGCCAGCCGGAGGCCGGGCGGGCCGGACGCGCTGGGTGGTGACGATCGCGACGGAGATCACGATCACGGCCGCCGCCGCGAGCGTGCGCGCGGTTATGGACTCGCCCAGGACCAGCCAGCCGAGGAAGACCGCGACGATCGGATTGACATAGGCGTAAGTGGAGACGAGCGCCGGCGTGCTGTGCTTGATCAGCCAGACGAAGGTGGAGAACCCCACCAGCGAACCCACGAAGATCAGGTAGGCGAACGCCAGCCAGGAATGCGCCGAAACCGCGCCGGGTACGAAGCGGGTGAAGTCGCCGTGCACGAGCGCCGCCAGCATGAGCGCGACCCCGCCGCACAGCATCTGCAGGGCGGAGGCAATCAGCGCTTCCGCGGGCGCCGAGATGCGCCGGCTGTAGATCGACCCGATCGCCCAGCAGACTCCGCCGCCGAGGATGGCAACCACGCCGCCGGGGTTGAGGCCGCCTTGGGCGGCGCTCTTCCATGGCGCCGCCAGCCAGGCCACGCCGCCAAACCCGAGCAGAAGTCCGGCGCCGGTCAGCAGCGTGGGCCGATGCCCGCCGCGCCACGCCCAATCGGTCAGCACCATCAGCAGCGGCAGCGTGCCGACGAGCAGGGCCGCCAGCCCTGACTCGATGTACTGCTCGGCCCAAACAAGCGAACCGTTGCCCCCGAGCAGGAGGAGCGTGCCGATGACGGCATTGTCGCGCCACTGGCGCGCCGTGGCGTGAATCCCGCGGGTGGCGGCCAGCCAGGCGGCGAGCAGGCTCCCCGCCGCGAGAAACCGCATGCCCGCCATCAGGAACGGCGGCAGCGTCTCCACCGCGACCCGGATGCCGAGGTAGGTGCTGCCCCACACCACGTAGATGGCGGCGAAGGCGAGGATAAACGCGGTGCGGGACGGCGGGTTCACGGGGATTGGGCGAACCGGCCGTATTCCATGTAGCGCATGGTCGCCTCGGCCGCCTTGGCGTCGAGGAGGCGCGCCACCACGTGCAGCGCGCAGTCAATGCCGGCGCTGATGCCGGCCGCGGTCAGGATCGCGCCGTTGTCATGGAAGCGGCGCGACGGATCGACCGTCGCCGCCGGGGCCAGGCCGCGCAACAGATCGAGCGCCTCGTGGTGGGTGGTCACGCGCAGGCCGTCGAGCAACCCGGCCTTGGCGAGCACCAGCGCCCCGGTGCAGACCGACATGGTGATGGCGGCGCGCCGCGCCCGGCTGCGGACCCACTCCAGCAGCGCCGGCCGCTGGAGCAGCGCCCGGGTGCCGCTGCCGCCGGGCACCACGAGCACGTCGGGCGGCGGCGCCGATTCCAGGGTGTGGTCGGGCACGATCTGCAGACCGTTCACCGCGCGCACGATGCCTGGACTCTCGGCCAGCGTGAAGGTGTTGAACACCGTGTGCGCGTGGAGCTCGTCGGTCACCGCAAACACCTCGAACGGCCCGGCGAAGTCGAGCACCTCGACGGCGTCGAAGATCAAGATGGCAACATGGCGGCGCATGGCGGTGAGAGGGTCACTGACGGGAGGGCGGAAGACGAAGCCGATTATCGCGCAGGGTATTCGGTCAGAGCTGCCGCGCGGCCAGCCCGCCGAGCGTCTGGAGCGCGGCGTCGATCTCCGTCGTCCACGGGATGCCGCAGTTCATGCGCAGGCAGTTGCGGTAACGGTCCTTGACCGAGAACAGCGGCCCGGGCGCGGTGTTGATGTGGTGCTTCAGCGCGTCGGCGTGCAGCCTGAGCGTGTCGACGCCGGCGGGGAACTCGACCCATAGGATCATGCTGCCCTGCGGGCGGCTGAAGCGGGTGCCGTCGGGAAAATGACGCAGGATGGCCTGCGAGAACAGATGCAGCTGGTTCTGGTACGCCCGCCGGATCGAGCGGAGGTGGTGGTCGTAGCCGCCGTCGCGCAGGAAGTCGGCCAGCACCTTCTGCAGCACGGCCGGCGTGCCGATGGTGTTGGTGAACTTCAGGTGGCGGACGCGCTCGAACTGCCGTCCGGGCGCGGCCCAGCCGATGCGGAAGCCGGGCGCGAGGGTCTTGCCGAACGAGGAGCACAGCATGACCAGCCCCTCCGTGTCCCAGGCCTTGAGCGGCTTGGGCCGGCGGTCGCCAAACTGCAGATCGCCGTAGATGTCGTCCTCGATCGCGGGCACGCCGTAGTCGGCGAGCAGGCGGTAGAGCCGCTCCTTCTTCGCGTCCGGCATGCAGGAGCCGAGCGGGTTCTGGAAGCTGGGCATGACGATCACCACCTTGACGTCGTTCTGGTCGAGGGCGCTGCGCAGGGCGTCGAGGCAGATGCCCTCGCGCGGATCGGTGGGAATCTCCAGCGCCTTGAGATTGAGACTGTGGATGATGTCGAGGAAGCCGAAGTACGCGGGCGTCTCGAGCGCCACGATGTCGCCGGGCCGGGTGACGGCGCGCAGGCACAGGTTGAGGGCCTCGGTGCAGCCGACGGTGATGACCAGCTCGTGGTGGTGGAGCGGGGCGCCGGCCAGCAGATAGCGGCGGGCGATCTCGCGGGCGAGCGGTTCGAACGCCCAGTTCATGGCGTACCGGCCGAGCAGCGACGGGTCGCCCCGGCTGACTGAACCGAGCAGCCGGGCGAGTTTCCCGGTGGGAAACAGCGAGTGGTGCGGGCAGGCGGTCGCAAACGGCACATAGCTCACGTCGAGCGCCAGCTCGCGGATCCGCGCGGTCAGGTCGCCCGTGCTCACGTAGGCCGGGCGGGCCATGGGCCGGGCCATGCGCGGCTCGGGCACGCTGAGCAGTGGGCGGGGCCGCACGTAGTAGCCGCTTTGCGGCCGCGCCTCGAGGTAGCCGCGATTTTCCAGCAGCGTGTAGGCCTGCAGCACCGTGGAAATGCTCACGCCGCGCTGGAGCGACATGCGCCGCACCGACGGGACGCGGTGGCCGGGCCGCAGCGTGTCCTGTTCGATCAATTGTTGCAGCGCAGCCGCCAGTTCCACGTAGAGCGGGCGGCCGGCGCCGCCGTCGGTCAGGCTCGGGACGGCCGGGGTGGGCAGGCTCGGAGGCCGCAGCGGGGTGGTGCGCCGCAACGGGGCGTGGGTCGCGGGGCGCGGGGGGGCGGAGGGCGCGAGCAGGGGCGGAGTCATGGGAGGCAAGGGCAAGGTAGCAGCACCCCGCGCCGTCGGGCAGCGACAGTGGCGCGGGATTGCGACCGGTACAGTTCCCAAGAATATGAACTGTGACCATCACAATCCCAATGCGGTGGCGCTGTCCTAATTCGGAAACCGCCGAGCTATCCGGGAAAGACTCTTGCTAGTATCCGGACCGTGCAAAGGACCAAGCCAATAGCCACCAGCGCCGCCATGATCACCAAATCCGGAACGATGCAGTTGAACCTCGATTTGCTCATGAAGCGACTCGCACTGAATAGTGCATGTAGTGCCGGCGCTCAGCCTGCCCGCCGTAGCCTTTGGCGAAGGCTGGGCCGCCGGGCCGCACCGCCTCAGAAAAACGGCCTGCCGACAAGCTCAGGGCCCCGAGCCTGTCGAGGGGCGGCAGCCCTACATTCGTCTGAATGAGTCCGGCTTAGCATGGCCGGTGAGGCCGAAAACCTCCCCCTCTCCATCCCACACTGTCCTGCCTTGGAAAACCTCTTTGCCGGGCACGGTTTGGCGGCGGGTGGTATCGCAGCCCCCCAAAGTCCGGAACCACGAGCACGCCGTCACCCTTCACTTTATGCACTACGACTTGTGCCGGATTCACCAGAGCTTGCGCGTCACCCCGGCGATGCAGGCTGGCATTACGGACCATGTTTGGGAGCTTGAGGAGATTGTGAGTTTAATGGATTATGTCGCCGCAAAGGCGGCTTGAAATGAAACTCAAAATCATCGCTAAAAGTGACCGCGACATATTTGTGGGAGTAGATGCAGACGGCGATTATTCGGTGGTTAGCCTCGACGACACGAAAGAGATAGAACTCAGAGACGTTCTTTCTGCAAAAGCGTGGAATGATCGCGAGGGTGAGTGGAAAACCGTCAAGAACCTCACGAAAAAAGAATCGGTGAGGATTTGTCTTGAAAGCTGGGGCTGTTCAAGGGCGTCGGCATTTGATTTGCTCCGCAGGTTGAACAATCCGGCCAAAATTTTGACCTTGAAGGATTGACCGTCTGCCCTCTTCAAGCGCGGCATTTCGCACTCGAATCATTAGGCCCACCATCGCGTCAATTTGAGGTGCGATTTGTTTTCGTGGTTCTGGACCAGAGCAGAACAAACCCGCTCCGCCGCTAGACTTGGTGGTTCCGTGTTTATACGTAATGGCCTGATTGTCAGTTTTCATCTGTAAACTGTACCTGCGTCAGCACCAATGCGGTGGTACTGCCCGCCGCGCCGGCGCGGCGCTAAACTGGCGGCATGAACCCAAGCCCCGGCACGACAGAAACACGGCCGCAACCTTGCCTCGATCGGTGGGCCGGCGTCCGGCGGAGTCCCGCCGCGGCCCGGGCCCCGCGCGAACTTTCGCCGTGGGCGCCGTTTTCGCCGAGGTTCTGATCCGCCCCCGGGACGGGGGCGGTGCGGCCGTCTTCCCGGCTTAGGGCTCGTCGCGCGGGACGGCCGCAGGTAATCTCGGCGCGGACTATGAAAGCCAGGCGTTGCACTCTCTTGCTGTTCTTGGCGGCCGCGGGGGCGGCGTCGCTCCTGCGGGCTGACGTGGTGCTGGTGCCCGGGGCGGTGTCGGTGGCCCCGGGGGCGGAGGTCACGGTCAAGCTGCTTTGGACCAACCCGGGCGCGGAGCCGCTGCTGCTGTACCCGCCGCACACGCTGGCCGGGCGGCTGCATGCCGGCACCACGCGCTCAGAGGATGTGCGGCTGGTCGCCAGCCACGCGCCCGATGAGTTGCGGGTCGCCGCGGGCGCCTTCGCGCAGATGGACTACTCGTTCCGCCTGCCACCGGAGATCATCGGACCGGTGGTGCTGGAAATAAACTCGCTCGGCGCGCAGCCGGTCATGTTTTCCGTGCAGGAACCCGAACTGTCGGTGGCCGCCGGGGAGCCCTCAAGCACGGCGCGGCGCGCAGCGGCCAGCCAGGCGGCCCATGAGACGGCGCTGCGGCGCAGCACGCGGCTGCTGCCCGGCATCTCGGCCTACGAACCGGTGTATTTCGGCCTCGGCGGGCATGGCGGTCTCAACGCCAAGTTCCAGCTCAGCTTCCGCTACAATCCGTTCGACCTGTGGCCGTTCTACCTCGGCTACACGCAGACCTCGCTCTGGGACCTCCATTCCAACTCGCGCCCGTTTCGTGATACGGCCTATCGCCCGGCGCTGTTTTACGTCAACGACCATGCCTGGAGTTCCGCCAACGGCCGACTGCGCTTCGGCTGGCAGGCGGGCCTCGAGCACGAGTCCAACGGCCGCGATGGCCTCGACTCGCGCAGCATCTTCACGGTCTTCGTGCGTCCGCAACTGGATTGGCGGTTCAGCGACCACGTGCGCCTGACCGTGGCGACCAAGTTCTACGACTACCTCGACAAGACGGACAATCCCGACATCGCCGACTACCGCGGCCATGCCGACCTGCAGATCGGCCTGCTGAGCGACGACTGGCGCTTCACCACTCTGATCCGCAAAGGCACGGCCGGCTCCAAGGGCAGCGTCGAGGTGGACGCGGTGCTGCCCCTGCGCGTGACCGACGAAATCCTCGCCCGGGTAGGCGTGAACGGCGTCAACGGCTATTTTTTCCTGCAGTATTTCAACGGCTGGGGCGA
>CAZAFS010000045.1:0-15209 GCA_964484165.1 uncultured Opitutaceae bacterium
AGCCGCAGCGCCTGCCGCGCGGTCTCGATGGTTTCGTAGGCCGTGAGCATGATGACCTCGATGTGGGGATCGATCTCCTTGAGGCTGCGCAGCACCTCGATGCCGGAGCGGCCCGCCATCCGGATGTCGAGAAAGACCACGTGCACCAGGTTGGTGCGGGCGAATTCGATCGCCTTTTCGCCATTGTCCACCGTGTGCACGCGGAAGTCGTTCTTGAACACCATCCGCAGCGAGTGGCGCGGACCCTCTTCGTCGTCGACCACGAGCATGGTCGGCGTCGGATTGGCCTCGGGGGACACAACCTCCGGGGGCGGAGCAGCCGGGTGCTTGGACGACTTGTCGGAGGCGGCGGGCATGGCGAGGGCTCAGAAATGACAGTCGACCGCCAGGGCCATGGCGTCGATAGAGGTTCTGTAGGCGCCGTCGACGGAGTAGGGCAGGAGGCCCGGCGACGGCCCATTGTGGATGTGGCGGGTTCCGGCGAGCGCGTGCTGCAGGGTCAGCGTGATCCGCCAGGGCCCGTGCGCATAGCCCGCGCCTGCGTTCACGAAATGGCGGTCGGCGTCGGGCACGGCGGGGTTGAAGGTGGCGTCCGGCACGGAGTTCTGGCTGTAGGTGTAGCCGGCGCTCACCTGCCAGCCGTCGCCCAGATAACGCGTGGCCCCGAGCTCGTAGAAGCAGCTCGCCTTCCAATCGAACGGCAGCGTCACCGGATTGCCGCTCGCTTGGGAGATCACCACGGTCTTGAGGCACGTCCAGTTGGTCCAGTCGATGTCGGCCTCGAGGTTCCAGTCCGGGTTCGGCCGGTAGGAGTAGCCTGCAATCAGGACTTCGGGAAACGCGAAATCAGCCCGCGCGGAGTTGATTTGGTCGCTGTTCGGCGGGACATTGGGAAACAGGGGCACGAAGTGAAGCGTCGTGGTGCCACTGACGCCGAAATTGGTGCGCGCCTGGTAGCTCAGGCCGAAGGCGTGCTCCGGCGACGGCTGCCAGCGCAGACCGAGGTTGTAGCCGACGTCGTTGCCGTCGGCATTGAAGTGAAACAGTGCGGTGTAGGGGATGCCGCTGAAAAGCACGCCGCGGTTGAGGTCCACCTTCAGGTGGTTGAAGGTGAGGCCGCCGCCGATCGACAGGGTGTCGGTGAGCCGCCACGCGAACACCGGGTTGAGCGTCAGGTAGGTCTCCTCGTTCTTCGTCGCGTAGGGGAAAAGGACGTCGGTGAGCGGCTGGTCGGCGTTGTTCCAGTCGGTCGAGAGGCCAAACGGCGCGTAGAACCCGAGGCCGAGCGCCCACTTCGCTCCGGCTGGCGCCCAAGCGTAGTAGACCTGCGGCAGGAGCTTCGTCTGCGTTTTCAGCGAGGACGTGGCGGCCGAGTACGCCGATTGGAAATCGGCGTTCAACTGCAGCGCGTAGGCCGTTGCCGAGATATTTTGCCCCTGGAGCTGCGTGAGGCCGGCGGGATTGTAGTAGATCGCGGAGGGGTTGTCGGCCGTGGCCACGAAGGCATTGCCGCGGGCGGTGGCGAACGCGTCCTTGAAACCCACCTGCGTCCCGGAGGCAAGAAGGCCGGCGGAAGCGAGGACGAGCAGGGCGGGGGTGAGGCGCAACGCCCGGACGGCCAGGCGGGGCGGGGGGGCGACGGGCGCCGGACAGTCGAAGAGGGGCGTGGGCATCGCTAGCTGGAGGGGAGGTGGATGACGAGGTCGGGGTCGTCGGGTTGGCTGCGAGTCCGCACGTCCAGGCGGCCGGCATGCGCCTCGATGACGCGTTTGGCGACCGTGAGGCCGAGGCCGACGCCCGTGTTGCGGGTGGTGAAAAACGGATCGGTGGCGCGCGCCGCCACGTCGGCGGTGAAGCCGCGGCCGTTGTCGTGCACCCGCACCGCGAGCCCCGGGCGGCCGCCCGGTCCGGGCTCGGCCACGATCGAAACGCTGAGCCGGGGCGGATCGCCGGCGGACTGCAGGCCGTTGAGGAAGATTTCCTGCAGGGCGTGCAGCAGGCTCGGCCGGTGGCAGCGCACGAACGGATGGGAGACCTCGCTGTGGATATCGAGCTCGGCGGCCTCGAGGCCGAGAAAATCCCGCGACCGCTCGAAGCTCTTCCGCAGCAGGTCCTCAAGCGGCAGCGCGTCGGTGGCGCCGCCCTCCGTCTGCGCGAGGAAGAGCATTTGTTCGGTGAAGCGCTGGATGCGGCTTGTCTCGCGACCGAGCGCCGCCTTCAGGGAGTCGCGGAACTCGGCGTTGGCGTAGTCGGTGTCGAACAGCTGCTGATGGGTGGTGAGCGGGACGAGCGAGTTGCGAATCTCGTGGGCGAAGCGTTTCGCGATGAGGCCGATGAGCTTGAGGTTGGAGGCTTCGATCTCGGCGCGCTGCGCGTCGCGGACCTGGGTGAAGTCCTCCAGCAGCAGCAGGGCGGGCTGCGGCAGCCGGCGCGCGCCGGGCGGGAAGGGGATCAGCGACACGCGCAGCACCTTCGGCGGGGGGCCGGGGTGGTCGTAGAAGAACGGCGCCCCGCTCTGGCCGCGCTCGACCACGTCGCGCAGGCTCTGGCTCAGCGGCGCCGGCAGATCGCCGAAGGCGAGCCGCCCGGCGGCGGGCGCCGCGTCGCCCTGCAGCAGGCGCACCAGCGCCTGGTTGGCGAACTGGACCACCAGGTCGGCGCCGACCACCAGCGCGCCGCTGGTCATGGCGCCAAGCACGGCGGAGAACATGTGATGGCTGCCGGAGAGCTGGTGGTGCAGCCACGAATTCTTCACCGCCAAGCCCAGCTCCTCCATCAGGTGGCAGACCAGCAGCAGCTCCGCGTCGGTGAACGGCGCGCCGGTCAGGCGGCCGCCGAGCAGCGCGACGCCGATGGTGCGCTCGCGGTCGTTGACCGGCAGGGCGATGTCGCAGCCCAGGATTTCGAGTTCCCGCTGCAGGCGGGGGTCGGCGGTGAGGAACGGGGCGGCGCTTTCGGCGCCGAGGCGGAAGATCTGGCCCGATTGCGTGACGCACCGGCCCAGGCCGCGCTCGCGGGACAATTCAAAGTTTTCGACCAGCTCCGCGGGCAGACCGACGGCGCCGACGCAGAGGAGCCGGCTCGTGCCGCGCGGCGCGACCGGGGCGAGGGAGCCTGGCGGCGGCGGCGGTTCGAGGAAGATGGCCACCCGCGCGGCGCCGATGATCTCGCGAAGCTTGAGGGCGAAATGGCGCGTAAACTGCTGGTAATCGAGAGTATAGCTGAAGATCTGCGAGAAATCGCGCATCACCGCGAGCGCGGACGAGGAGGTGGAAAGCGAGGTGGGGGCGGCCGGCGGCGGCCGGGCGGCGGCCGGGGGCGCCGGCGCCTGGCGCGCGGCCAGCCGCTGGATCACCGCCAGAATCGTGGCCTCGTCGCACGGCGGCGCGAGCACGACGTCGGCGCCGGCCAGGTAGGCGGCCCGCTCCTCTTCGGGCGAGGCCCGACCGGGAGTCACCACCAGTGGACACTGCGGGACCAGCGCGCGAAACTCCGCCACGGTGCGGCTCTCGGCCGCCGTCAGCACGTCGACGGCCAACAGGCCCACGTCGAACAGGCCGGCTTCGAGCAGGGGCCGGGCGGCCTCCAGGGTCGGCTTGCGCAGGAATTTGAGGTCGACGGAGAAAGACGGGGCCGCGAAATGCGGAAAGACGACGTGGTTTTCGGCAATAAGGAGAAGATGAATCACCGCTGGAATCCCCGGTTCGGGGCCAATCGACGGAAACGCATGCCCATCCTGCCTCCAGAAGTGGCGCATGGGAATATGAACGCAATTGAAAAGTGCGGGGAGCGCCCGGGCGGTTCCGGCCATGCCCGCCGGTCGGATTGGAGATTGCTATTCACAGGGGAATAAAATCTCTTTTGTATTTTTTCGGAAGGGACGCCCGACGCAGCGCCATGATCGCGGAAACCTCCTTTCAAGCGGAACGGATCCAGAGCGAACCGGTATCTTACCCCAGCCGCGGCCGGGGCCGCATTGTCGCCTTCGTCGACCGCGCGCCGGACGCCCCCCCGGACCAGCCGTGGGTGGTGATGGCGCCCAAGTACGGGGAGACGAAAAAGAACAACCTCAAGCTCGCCTACCTGCTCGCCGCCAACGGGCTCAATGTCCTGCGCTTCGACCTCACCAACCACGTCGGCGAGAGCGACGGCCGCATGGAGGACTTCACGATGCCGGGCGCGGTGGAAGACCTGCTTTCCAGTCTCGATTTTCTCGAACGGACCCACGGCGCGACCCGTGCCGTGGTGGTGTCCAGCAGTCTCTCGTCGCGCTGCGCCATCCGCGCGGCCGTGCTCGACCCGCGGATCGTGAAGCTGGTGTGCATCGTCGGGGTGGTGAACCTGCACGCCACGCTGCGGGAGGTCTACCGCGAGGACATCTTCGGCACGTTTCTCGACGGCCGGCACTGGGGGATCACGGACATCCTGGGGTTCGATATCAACGGCGTGACCTTCCTCAGCACGGCGGTGGAGGCGCAGCTGCACGATCTGGAGGGCACGATCGCGGACGTGGCGCGGCTGCGCGTGCCGGTGGTCTATTTCAGCGCGGAGCGCGACACCTGGGTGAGCTACGACGAGGTGCAGCGGGTCTTTGGCGGCCGGCCGCAGTGCACGCTGGTGCCGATCAAGGGGGCGATGCACGAGGTGCGCGAGAATCCGCGCGCCGCGGACGAGGTGTTCCAGCAGGTCGTCTGGGCGTGCCGGCAGGCCGAGCCGTTTCCCGCCGGGGGCATGAAGCTCAAGCTGCCCGACAACCGGCTGGTGTTGCAGGAGAACCGGCGCGAACGGGAGCGGCTGAAGCGGGTGGAGCCGGTCACCGAGCCGGAGAGCGCCTTTTGGGCGAACTACCTCACCAAGTTCAGCCTGCTGGAAAAATCCGATGACTACCGCGCCTATGTCGAGCTGGTGGGCGGGCTCTTCGGGTTGCTGCCGCCGGGGGCGCTCGTGCTCGACGCCGGGTGCGGCAACGGCTTGTTCGGCCTGTGGGTGCTGCGGGAGGCGCTGGAGCGGCGGCCGGCCCTGACCGTGCTGCCGCCGGTCTATGTGGGGCTGGATCTGACCGCCGCGGGCCTGGCCGATGCGAGCGCGCGGCATGCGGCGGTGCGCACCCGCCACGCCGAGGTGCGCGGCCCGCGGGCCGCGGGCGCCCCGCCGGGGCTGGCCTACGGCCTGACGGATTTCGAGCAGCTGGCGCCGGAGGGAACGCCGCCCGTGCGGTTGCCGTTTGTGGACGGATGTTTTGACGTCATCTGCTGCAGCCTCGTGCTCTCCTACCTGAAACACCCCCAGGCGTTGCTGCGCGAGCTGCGGCGGGTGCTGCGGCCCGGCGGCACGCTGGTGCTCTCGAGCATGAAACCGTTTTGTGACATGTCGGTGATCTACCGGGATTTCATCAGCCAGCAGGTCACCGAGCGCGACGTCGAGGCGGCGCGCAACCTCCTGCGCGCGGCGGGCAACATCAAGCTCAAGGAGGAGAAGGGCTACTATGCCTTTTTCTCCGAGCAGGAACTGGCGGCGATGACCGAGGCGGCCGGACTGCGCGTCGCGTCGGTGCACCGCTCGCTCGGCGACCAGGCCAATGTGATCAAGGCCATCAAGTGACCGTCTACCTGATCACCAGTTCGTTTCTGAATTTCCTCGGGGCGCTCGTGCTGGCCTTCGCGGTGGTCCTGCGCGGGCGCAAGAACCGCCTGAACCAGCGGTTCGGCGTGTTTGCCCTCAGCGTCGCCGCCTGGTCGGCGGGCTATTTCCTGTGGCAGATCTCGCAGGACCACGACCGGGCCCTGTTCTTCACGCGCGTGCTGATGCTCGGCGCCTATTTCCTGCCCGTCACCCTTCTGCATTTCGTGGCGCAGTTGTGCGGAGAGACCCGCCGCCCCTGGATGGTGGTGGGCTACGGCTTCGCCTGCCTGTTTGTGGCCCTGGCGTTCTCGCCGTTGATGGTGCATCACGTGGAGCGGGCGATGGACTTCCCCTTTTGGCCGCGGGCGGGCGGCTTATTCATCGTCTACATCTCCTTCTTCGGCGTCTACACCGCCCGGGCGTGGTATCTGCTGGCGCTCAACCTGCGGACCGCGACCGACGCTCGCGCCAGCCAGCTGCGCTACATTCTGGTCGCCTCCACCATCGGGTTCTCCGGCGGCGCGACCAACTTCCCGCTGTGGTATGACATCCCGGTGCCCCCGATCGGCAACGGTCTGATCTTCCTCTACCTGATCATGATGGCTCACGCGGTGTCGCGGTACCACTTGCCGCTCGTCACCTACGACTTCGTCAAGGCCGCCGTCTACATCGCGATCGGCGCGACGCTGGCCATCTTTTATGTGATCGTCATGACGGTGGGCCGAGTGGCGCTGTTCGGCGCCAGCATCACCCCCGGAGGCATGCTGAACGGCTTCCTGCTGGCGATGGTGGTGGCGATGTTCTTCCTGTGGTCCGTGCCGCATCTGCGGCAGCAGGCCGAGCGCATCCTGGAGCAGGTTTACCTGCGGCGGGGGCAGGAGCAGCGCGGGCAGCTCAGGGATCTGGCGCGGCGCATCTGCACGCTGAGCGACGAGCAGGAGATCTTCGAGACGGCGGCGCGCGAGATCGCGGCGGCCATGGGGGTGGCCCAGGCTGGGATGTTTTTCCGCGGCGAGTTCGAAAACCTCTACACGCTGCGGGCGGCGCTGGCCTGGGGCGCGGCCGGTTTCACCGCGCGCAGTCTGGGCGGACAGGAACCCCTCATCCGCTTCTTCCAGGAGCGCAAGGTGCCCCTGGTGTTCGACGGCTCGGAGGTGGAGTGGGAGCAGGAGGTGGGCGCGCCGCTGGCCACGCTGCAGGCCGGCATGCCCTTTGACGCGGCGTTCCCGGTCTTCAGCGAGGACCAGCTGTTCGGCGTGCTGGTGTTGGGGCGGCGCCGCGACCATCGGCGCTACACCGAGCTCGATTTCTCGCTGCTCGAGGCGATCTGCCTGCAGATCGCGATCACCATCCGGGCGCGGCAGCTGGAGCGCCGGGCCAACCAGGCCGAGAAGCTCATCTCGCTCGGCACGCTCGCCGCCGGCCTGGCGCACGAGCTGCGCAACCCGCTCGTGTCGATCCAGACCTTCTCGGCCCTGCTCAAGGAGCGCGGCCGCGAGCCGGAATTCCAGCAGGAGTTCGGCGCCGTCATGCAGCGCGACGTGGGCCGCATTGCCAGCATCGTCGAGAACGTGGCCGCCTTCGCGGAAAACAGCTCGGTGCCGTTCGCCCCGGTGAGGCTCACCGAGGTCGTCGCCGGGGTGCTCGAGCTCGTGCGGCCCGAGCTGACGCGCACCGGCGTGGACCTGCGCGTGGTCGCGCCGCCGGGGCTGCCGGCGGCGCACGGGAACTACAGCCAGCTGCTGCAGGTGTTTCTGAACCTCCTGCAAAACGCCATCCACGCGCTCGAGGGTCGCGCGGACGGCCGCATCACCATCACCCTGCAGATACGCGCGGGCGACGTGCCCAAGCCGATGCTCTACGTCGCGGTCGCCGACAACGGCCCCGGCATCGACCCGTCCCTGCTGCCCCGCGTGTTCGAGCCCTTCATGACCACCAAGTCCACCGGGGACCAGCCCAGCCGCCGGGGCATGGGATTGGGCCTCGCCATCGTGCGCCGCATCATCCAGTACCACCAGGGGGCGATCGACGTGACCAGCGAACTCGGCCATGGCACGACGTTCCACATCTATCTGCCCGCCCCGCATCTCTTTCCATGAGCCCGTCCGAGGCCAGCATGCGGCCGGTCCAGCGGCGGTCCGAGCCCACGGTCCTGCGCGGGCCGGCGGCGTTGCGCGCCCTGGCCGGGGCCTTCGCGCATCTGCCGGATTTCGACCGGTTCGTGGGCGGCCTGCAGGCGGCGCTTGACCAGGCGGACTGGTTCGGCCGCGTGGCGCTGGAGGCCGCAGCCGTGCCGGGAGCCACGGCGACGCAGTTTGCCCTCGGCGAAATGGTCCTGCCCGTGCAGGGCGCGGCCGGGGCGCACGGCGTGCTGCGGGTGGCGGGGCGGGACGGGTCCCGGGTGTTCGGGCCGGAGGACCTGCACCTGCTCGCGGGCCTGGCGGACTTTCTGGCGGCCGTGCTCGACCGCGCGCGCGAGTGGCGCGAGGTGGAGCGCCAGCGCCAGCTGCTCGGCCTGCTGCTCAACCAGGCGCCGGTGGGCATCCTGGCGTTCGATGAGCAGCATCGCGTGACGGCCGCCAATGACCTGGCCCGGCGCTGGCTGGGCGGGGGCGAGGATCTGTGGGGCGCCCTGCAGGCGGCGCTGCCCGAGGAGGCGAAGGCGGGCGCCCCGGCGGCGCGCGCCTGCTTCCACCTGCGGATCGACGGCCGCCTCGTGTTCGGCGAGCTGCGCACGACCCCCGCCACCCGGGAGGCGGCCGGCGTCAGCGTCGTGGTCATGACCGACCTGACCCCGGAACAGGCGCGTCTGCTCGAATTCCTGCGCCGGGAAACCTACCGCTGCCAGTGGCGGCGGCTGCCGCTGTGCTTTGCGCTCCTGGAATCGCCGCGCATCGCCGGCGGCCTGTTGCAGCAGCTGCCGGCGCTCCGCGCGGCGCTGCCGGCGGCGGTGGCCGCCGGTCCCTATGACGCGAACCGCGTCGGGCTGGTGTTTCCCGAACACAGCCGGGCGGGCGCCGCGGCGCAGTTGCGCCGGCTCAAAACGCTGCCGGCCGCCGCCGTGCGCGCGGGTTTCGCCGAGCTGGGCCGCGAGGGCGGCGAGGCCGAGACCCTGCTGCTGGCGGCCCTCGCCGGCCTGCGGCCGTTCGGCGAAGCGGTGCGGCCGGCGTTGCTGCTGCACGACGACAACGCCGCGGTCAACGACACCCTGGCCTACGTGCTGGGACGCGATTTCGAGGTGGTCAAAAGCACGAGCGTGGAGCGCACGCGCGAGCTGCTGCGCAGCCGGTCGTTCGACGCCATCATCACGGAAATCGAGCTGCGGACCGCGAGCGGGCTGGAACTCGCGCGCGACGCGGCCGAGGTGCAGCCGGGCATCCGCCCCTTTTTCACCACCGTGTCGGAAATGCCGGCCGCCGCGACGGCCGATCCCTGGCTGGCCGGGGCCGTGGTGTTCCAGAAGCCGTTCGATGTGCGCGCCCTGGCCCAGACCGTGCGCGAAAAGCTCGGAATGGAAGGCGGCCCGGCGGGGGTCGAGCCCGCCGGCTTCAAATAAGGCGCCGGCCCGGCGGGCCGGGGTCCCGCGCCGCCGTCATCCCTGCTTGCCGAACAGCTCGGCGATAATGTCCTCGAGCGGCACGTCCTCGATCGTGATGTCGGCCACGGGGCCGGCGGCGAGGATCTGCTGCGACACGGCCACGATCTGGTCGGACGGCACGTGCAGGACGTACTCGCCCTCCTTGCCGGCCTGGAGGGAGCCGTACCGCTGGCGCAACGTGTCGAGGAACGCGGCGACCCGCGCGCTGCCGGCGAGGCCGCCGGCGGGCAGGACCTTGATGATCCTCCGGCCGCTGCCGGTGGCGTCGAGGCGGTCGATGCCGCCATCGTGGATCTTGCGGCCCTTGTGGATGACGATGACGCGCTCGCACAGCTCCTTGATGTCGGCCATGTAGTGGCTGGTGAGGAGGATGGTGGTGCGGTGGCGCCGGTTGTGGTCGAGCAGGAACGTGCGCACGGCCTTCTGCGAAACCACGTCGAGGCCGATGGTGGGCTCGTCGAGGAACAGCACGCGCGGGCGGTGGAGCAGTGCGGCGATGAGCTCCATCTTCATCCGCTCGCCGAGCGAGAGTTCGCGCACCATGACGTTGAGCTTGTGGCCGACGTCGAGCAGCGCCACCAGCTCGTCCAGGGTGCTCTTCCACTGGTCCGCCGGCAGGCCGTAGATGTGGCGCAGCAGCAGGAAGGACTCCATCGCCGGCAGGTCCCACCAGAGCTGGTTTTTCTGGCCGAGCACGAGGGCGAAGATGCGGCGGTAGGCGTTCTCGCGCTTGGTGGGATCAAAGCCGGCCACCCGCGCGCGGCCCGAGGTCGGATAAATCAAACCGGAAAGCATCTTGAGCGTGGTGGTCTTGCCCGCGCCGTTGGGGCCGAGGAAGCCCACGAACTCGCCCTCGTCGATCGTGAAGCTGATGTGGTCGGCGGCCCGCACCTCCTCAAACTCGCGTTTGAACAGCCCCCGCACGCCGCCCCAGAAACCGGGCTGCTTCTTGAAGGTGCGGAACACCCGCGTGAGGTTCTCGACTTCGATCATCGGCGGAAGAATCCCGAATCCGGGACCCGGAACGCCAGCCGAAAAGCTCAGGCGGCGGCGGGCAGGCCGGAGCCGGAGGACTCCGCGAGTTCCTGCAGTTGCGCCGGTGTGAGGCGGACCGGGAGCGCGGCGGCGCTGTCCTCCAGCTGCGCGACGGTGCGGCAGCCGACGATGGGCACGACGGGGAAGGGCCGGGACCAGAGGTAGGCGAGCACGATGGCGCTGGGATTCACGCCCTTCTCCCGCGCCAGCCGCACGACCACCTGCCCGGCGGCCAGATTGGGCGGCGTATAGTAGTCGCTGGCGGCGAGATTGGCGGGCTGCCGGCCGGCCGGCAGGGCCAGCTTGGAAAAGAACCCGTTGGCCTGCGAGGTGTAGGGAATGACCGCGAGCCCGGTGGCGCGGTGGAACTGCCAGGCCGCGGCGTCGAATTTCACCAGGCCGATGCTCTTCGGCGGCCGCGCCTGCCGGCACCCGAGGTTCCAGAACGGCTGGTTGGCGATGAAGCCCTGCTGGCCGGTGGCGCGCGCGTGGGCATTCGCCGCCTCGATCCGCGCCGCCGTCCAGTTGGAGGCGCCGAAGGCGCGAATCCAGCCCTCGCGCAGGAACCCGTTGAGCAGATCGATGAAATGCCCGACCGGCCTCGCGGGGTCGTCGCGGTGCAGCCAGTAAAGATCAATCACGTCGAGCCGCAGCGTGCGGAGGCTGCCCGCCAGGTCGTCGCGGATCTCGGCGGCGGCGGTGCGCGGCACGGCGAGCGACTCGATGAACGGATGCGCGCCCTTGGTCGCGACGACGATGTGGCCGCGCTGGCCGCGCGCCTGCAGCCAATCCCCCAGGATGCGCTCGCTGCGCCGCCGTTCGCCCGGCGTCCAGTCCGAGTATATCCGGGCGGTGTCCACAAAATTGCCGCCCAGCTCCACGAACCGATCGAGCAGCGCGAAGGACTCCCGCTCGGTGAGGGAGTCGCCGAAGGACATCGCGCCCAGGCAGAGCGGCGAGACGGACAGATCGGTACCGGGCAGCAGCAGGTGGTTCATCGGATCAGCAGATCATGGGGCGCACCTCCGGGACAATGCAATTGCGGGCGGAGGCAGTCCATCGCGGGAGGGAAGGCAGGCGTCAGGTGCCGGGGCAAGTCGTTTATTGAAGCCCGCTGCCAGATTCGATGGCCGCGAGCACGGCTTCCCCTCGGAGATAGTCCGGAAAAACGTGCCGGGCGCCGAGCGCGCGGAGTCGGAGCGATGCCGCCCCGGATTCAATCCCGATGAACCCCCAGCCCAGTTCGCGCGAGGCCCGGATATCCCAGCTGCCGTCGCCGACGTAGATGATCGGTTTGAAACTTTCGCACCGGTGGTGTGCGAGCGAGTGCCGCAGGGAGTGACGCATGATTTCCGTCCGTTCCCGGGAGGAATCGCAGAAGGCCGCCGGCAGGTCGTCCGCGGGGATGGAGGCCGCGGCCAGTTTGTGGCGGGCGGAGAGTTCCCAATCGCCGCTGGCGAGGGCCACCGCAATGCCCGCGTCCGTCAGCTTCCGGACAAAAGCGCCGGCGCCCGGAATTTCCCTGATGCTCGCCCGGCGCAGCCGGTGCAGCAGCCGGCGTTGCACCGCCTGGCATTCCCCCGGAGTAACCGGCCGGCCGGTGGCCCGCCGCACCACTTCGTCGAGGATGCCTTCCGAGGTCGCGTGGGGATAAGAGGCCCAATCGGTGTCGATTTCCGTGATGCCCAGTTCAGCCCGAACGGCCTCGACGAAGCCATTCGCATCGGCGGCATGCGTGTCGGTCAGCGTGCCGTCAATGTCGAACATCACGAGCTTCATGGCTGGCCGAGCCGGGTGTAGTCGAGGATGGTGTGGCTGATGCAGCCCTGCGCGAGGGCGGCGTGGTCGGTGAGGGGCTCGGCCGGGGACACGTCCTCGCCGAGGTTGAAGACGAACCGATGGGTGCCGTCGTCCTGCGCGGGACCGAAAAGTCGCGGGATGACCATGCGCGCCGGCACGGTCCGGCGGACCGGCGCTTCGGGCCGGCTGGGATAGGGGAAGTTGATGTTGTGGACGATGAAGCTCCGCGCCGGCGTCCCGGCGACGAGCCCGGGCAGCAGGCGGGCGGCGAGGGCGGCGGAGACCTGGAGCGTGGCGCGGAGTTCGGCATCGGGCTGGCCGCCGCCTTCCTTGAGATGATCGTAGGTGGCAAAACTCAGGTCCTGCGAAAACGCAACCCCGGGCAGCCCGTGCAGCACGCCCTCGAACGCCCCGGCGACCGTGCCGCTGGCGAGGATGAAACCGATCGAGGCATTGAGGCCCACGTTCATGCCGCTCACCACCGCGTCCGGCCGCGCCGGCACGAGGTGGGCGAGGGCGATGTTCACGCAGTCCGACGGCGTGCCATCGACGGCCCATGTGGGGCAACCGAAGCCGCGGTCGACCGGCGTCGAATGCACCGGGCGGGTGCGCGACTTGGCCGCGCTGATCCAGCTCTGCTCGGTCTTCGGGGCGGCGACGGTCAGCTCGTGGCCGGCCGCGCGCAGGCCGAAGACCAGTTCGTGGAGGAAGACGCAATCGATGCCGTCGTCGTTGGTGACGAGGAATTTCATGGGCCCACCACGAAGGCACCCGGCCGCGTTCAAGGCAAGACTGCGGCGCGGGCCGGCGTTGCAGTTGAGCGGGAACTTGCACACCCCGGCCTGCGGCCACCCCTCTCAGAGAGGGGACTTCTCGCATGCGGCCCTCAAATCCCCTCTAGCAAGAGGGGTGGCGCAAAGCGCCGGGGTGTGTGGGTACGCACCGCTCGCGCCCAGGACATGGGGGCCGGACCCGGCAGCCGGCGCTCAGCGCCCGCCCTTGACCCCGCTGGCCAGCAGGGTCTCGAAGTGGGGTTCCATCGCCTCGCGCGAAACGACCGTGACCTCGACCTGCTGGAAGCCGGCCTTCTTGAGGTAGCCGTGCAGGGCGCTTTCCTTGAAACCGAGCCACACGTCGGCGTAAAGCTCACGCGCCTTTTCGAAGGCGTGCTCCTTGAGGTCGAGCACGACGACCTGGCCGCCGGGCCGGAGGATGCGGAAGGCCTCGTTCACCGCCGTCTGCGGGTGGTTCGCGTGGTGCAGCGCCTGGCTCAGGATGGCGAGGTCGACCGACTTGTCGGGCAGCGGCACCTTCTCGATGTCGCCGAGCTTGTAGGCGAGGTTGGCCAGGCCGTTCTTTTTCGCCAGCGCCGTGCCGACCTCGACCATGCGCGGCGAATTGTCGATGCACCACACCTGCTGGGCGCGGTGGGCGAGCAGCTGGGAGATGAGCCCCTCGCCGGCGCCGAGGTCGGCCACGATGATGGGCGGCGCCAGCCGCAACGCCATGTGGCCGATGGCCTCCCACGTGCGCCCGGGGCAATAACCCCGGCCCAGCCGTCCGGCGATCAGGTTGAAGTATTGCTCCGCCACGCGGCGGCGTTTCTGGAGAATGCGGTCGAGATTCTCGCGGTCCTCGGCGAACTCCCGGGTGTCGGCCACGGAATCGCCCGCCGCCCGCAGCAGCGCGAACTGCCGGGGCGGCAGGTCGCCGCGCAACGAGTAAAACGCCTTCTTGCCCTCGCGCCGGTCGGCGACGAACCCGGCCTGCCGCAGGAGCGCGAGCTGCGAGGAGATGCGCGATTGCGCCATGCCGAGGATCTCCTGCAACTCGGCGACTGACAGCTCCTCCTTGAGCAGCAACAGCAGCAGCCGCAGCCGCGTCGGGTCGGAGAGGATTTTCAGGGCGTCGAGGGAGGAGTTCACGGGACGAAACGGTGGGTGGGCGGACGGCCGCGGGAGAACCGCCCTCTCAGCCATGCCGGGCCGGGGCGGGGGCGTCAATTCCGCGCTGGCGGGGCGGCGTCAGAGCAGCCGCTCGGCCGCCAGCAGCGAGAGCTGCCAGAAGCCGAAGGCGGCGATGATGCCGCCGGCGATGAGGTTGATCCAGCGCAGCGCGTCGTCGTTGAGGTGGCGGCCGAAGGTGCCGGCGAGCAGGGCGAGGATCAGCCACCAGAGCGAGGAGCCGAGGAACACGCCGCCGATGAGTTCCAGCGCGTCCATGGTGCGGCCGGTGCGCCAGCCCAGGCCGAGGCCCGCATAGATGCCGGTGAAGGCGATGATGGTCATCGGATTCGCGAGCGTAAGCACGTAGGTGGAGGCAAACGCATCGCGGAGGCGCCTGACGTGGACCGGGGCGGCCGCTTCGCGCCGTGGCGGCCGCGCCCGCATGATGTGCAGGCCCAGGGCCGCCAGAAACAGGCCGCCCACCAGTTGCAGCCCGACGCGGTGGCCGGTCAGGAAACTAGTGACGGCGGTGAGCCCGATGGCCGCGATCGTCCCGTAGGTGGTGTCGGCCGCGGCGGCGCCCAGGCCCGACACGAAGCCGACGCGCCGGCCGTCGACGATGGAGCGGCGGATGCACAACAGGTTGATCGGCCCGACGGGCGCGGCGATCGCAAACCCGATGGCGAGGCCTTTCAGCAGGTGTTCCATGCGCGGCGCGGGTGCATCGACTCCGGTGTGGGCCGGTGTCCGGGTCGGTCGCAAACCGGGAGGCCGGCCGCGGCACGGGGGGACACCGCCGCTTCAGGTGCCGGCTGGCGACAGGTTGGCCGTGTGGCGGCTGATGCCCGTCACGACATAGTCGTGTTCGGCGCCGCCGGTCTTCACCTTCACATGTTCGCCGATCTTCTTGCCCAGCAGGGCGAGGCCCAGCGGCGTCTTGTAGGAAATGACATGGTTGGCCGGATCGCCATCCCAGAGGCCCAGCACGGTGTAGCGCACGATCTGGCCGCTGGCCCCCTCCCGCAGGTCGACCACGCTGCCCACGCTGATCTGGTCGGCGGTGGCGTCCGTGAAATCGGTGATCCGCACGCGGCCCAGGTCGCGTTCGAGCTGGGATTTCTGGGCCATGAGGAGCTGCTGGTCCTGCTTGGCCATCTTGTAGCCCGCGTTTTCGCGCAGGTCGCCCTGCTCGCGCGCGGCGGCGATGG
>CAZAFS010000046.1:0-15201 GCA_964484165.1 uncultured Opitutaceae bacterium
GCAGGGCCGATAGGATCGGGAGACTACGGCTTGTTTTCATTACATAATGAGTTTTCAGAGTGCAGCTTCTTCAGATACGAATGGCATCGTCGAGACCGTATCTACACTTGGCCATGCGTCGTCCCAAAGCGCAGCCCGCATGTTTCATTTGCATCCCAGATACAGTACCAGTACCACCAGACAAAGGGACCGTTTGCATCGTATCGGTATCTCTCCGACTCTCCAATCTGTGGGCCGCCGTCGGAATCCGGAATAAGAGTATAACCTTCCTCGCGCCAATTGACACCGTCTCTGGACGTCGCAAACGATGCGCCTCCCGATGGTGGTGGGTGGTGGACACCCTGATGGTATGTCATCGATGGCTCCCCCCCCACTTTGGACGGCTGGGAAGGCGAGAAGAAAACGGTCTGGTACGGCTTTGGGTGCCGTTGGCTGGCATCAAACCCTTTCTCGTACCCGGCGGGGATTTCCGAACGGCAGCCGTCTGCGCCATCGAAGAGCATCGGCCCGCTTTCCAACTCCATGCCTTCCCCCCGGACATCGCCACCATGCGACTCCGTCGCCAACACATCCGTGCCCGCCGGGCCGCACGACAGAATCGCCGAAGCGATCCCGCTTAACCTCAGTCTCGTTGTTCTCACGATCTCTTTGCTTTCACTTATCGGGCGCCTGCCAGGCGCGGACTTTGGTAAGAGCACCGGCAAGCCCGATCGTCCCGGTCGCTTTGTTGGGCATCGATGCGCAGTGCATCAGCTCGTCATCCAGATAGAACAGTGCCACCGAGTTCTTCACCACCAGCCGGAACGTGACTTCGCCCTTCATCACCCGTTCGCGATTCACGTGGTCGGAGCCGTTGAAGTCGCCGGTGGCATCGTCCACCCAGCCGAATTCCGTCACGCCATCCTTCCCGATCACGATGGCGGCTGACTTGCCGCCCTGGCATTCGAGATAGAGAGCGGGCAGGCCGAGCATCCCGGTCTGGAAGCTGCGCGTTTCGGGGAACACGCTGAGCTCGTCAATCCCGTAGCCGGCAAACGGGTTTTCTTCCCGCGTCCCGCTGGCCATATCAACCCGGACATAGCGGGCGGTCTTGCCGAGATGGTGGAAGGTATCCGAGCCCGGCTCGGTATGGAGCACCCCCTTCCGGTCTCCTTGCGCCACGGTTTCCCAATGCTGATCATCGCGCGAAACAGCCACGGAGCAGCGGTCGGCGGGAACGCCGCCCGCCAGACTCGACGTCCAGTCAATGCGAACGGAATCCACTTTCTTTTCAGACCCGAGGTCCAGCTCCAGCCATTCCGGGATTGAAAAGCTCTTCTCGCCGGGCGGAAGCTGCTTCCCGTTGGAAAGCCAGAACACCCAGGAACGCCCGTCCACCGCGTATTCGGCCAAGCCAGCGGCCGGGGCCCGGTCCTTCTTTTCGGAACTGGCCTTGACGGGAACTTTCAGCGCCAGGTTGTCGTCGAGGCCCTGGGACGGGATGGTGACGGTCCCTTCGATGACGAAACCCTGCTCCACATCCAGCGGTTTCCCGAACCCGGCATTCACGGTGCCGGGCCATTTCAGCGGGCTTTGTTTCCCGGAGGCGACGGGTTCGCCTTTGAGCTTGTCGTTGCCGTTCCACCACTTGATCCGCATCGTGCCCTCATCATCCACCACGGCCTTGTGCAGAAGCAGTGTCGTCACGGCAGGTTTGAACGGCACCCACCACCAGCGCATATAGGAGCTTACCAACACTTCGTCCCCAACCTTGAAGAAACGCATCCAGGGGATATTGAGTGCGAGCACATGATTCTTCGTCGGCACGGCGAACGGCCCGGCGACATTCTTGCTGACCAAGATGCGGCTGCACATCCGGCTCCAGTGAATGTCGGTGGTGAGGTAGAAGGTGTCGCCGATCTTGATTGTCGAGGCCGGCTCGTTGGATGTCGTCCCCTCGACCACGACTGGCGGCTGGGCCTCCCAGTGCAGGCCGTCTTTGGACCGGACAAGTCCCATCGTTTCGCCGAAGCGGTCGTTCTTGCCCCTGGCAACGAGGTATCCGTAATAGGCATCACCCTCTTTGAAGATAAAAGGGCCATCCCAGCGCGCTGTGATGGCATACCAGCGGGGATCGGGATATGAATCGTAGTTCGCATCCAGCCTCGTCCACTTCAGCAAATCCGTTGATACGATCAGATAGTTTGAGTCGTATGTGCCATCGGGCCGCTTCGGCCTCGTGCCCAAGAAGCCTCCGTGCAACAAATTATCGTTCGGAATCATCACATAGCGTCCGTCGGCGGCGATGAAGATGCCGTTGGAGGTCGCCTTGCCCTTCCGGTTTTGCCAGGCCACGCCGCGATCCTCCCAGAAGACGCCATCCCGGGACGTCGACAGCACCACGGCATCAAAGTTTCCGCCATTTTTCTGCGCCTCCGCCGTGCCCCCCTCGGTGTAAAGATAGAACAGGCCGTTTTTGTAGTAGAGCGCGTTGCTCCACGGGAGGAAACCGAACTTCTCCTTGTGCGTGGGCCAGAGCCAGTTGGTCGCATTCGCGTCGTTATGCGGCGCGGTGGCCCTGGGGGTGATGTCTCCCACCGCCTCAGGCTTCTGCGCCGGATTGTTGTCCGCCGCAAAAACCGCCGCGTTCATACCCGCCGCGCACAGCCCGGCCGCCAGCATCATTTTCACCGTTTGTGAAGTCATTTTGGTTCCCTTTCCATTGTTCCCCATTCCAGGCGGGGCCTTTCAAATCGGAAGTGCGGCGGGTCGGGTGGCGGTTATCGGGCGTCGTGTGAGATCCATTCAATCGGCACGCTTCACGGTGATCCGGTCGCCCGCTTTCACGGTGAGCTTCGTGATCGTGCCGGAGGACCAGCGGACTTCGACCCCAGCTTCGCTTGCGGTGCCAAGTCCAATGTGAACCGGCTTGCGTGAATAACAGTAGGTGCAGTTCATCCCACCCGCCAGCTGCGCTAGCAACCGCCCGTTGACCGTCGAGACCACGAGCGCCGCGTCGTCGCCGATCACTTCGACTTCGCACCAGTGGTTGGCGTTCCCCGGATTGCGTAACAGCACATGTGGACCCCAGCCTTTGGCCGGCGGCGGTCCGTGGCCGTTCTGGAAGAAGATATCCAGCGCGCCGTCACCGTCGTAATCGAAGGCCACGCCCCCTTCCGAGCGCCCCTGCTCCGGCCCGGCCGTGCCTGTCGCCGCCGTGATGTCGGTAAAGGTGCCATCGCCATTGTTGTGATAGCAAATATTCGGTGTGTTGGTATACGGATCGGTACCGTTGAAGACGTACAGGTCGAGGTAGCCGTCATTGTCGAAGTCAGCTGGAAGTGCATCGGTGCCCGGCGAAGGATCACCGACGCCCGCCTTTTGGGTAACATCGACAAATTTCCCGTCCCGGTTTTCGTACAGCGTATTCGGGTAATACGTCGGCTTGCCTTCCGGCGGAGCAATCAGCTTCATCGTCCCGGGCGCGGCATAAATACCGCCGTCCAGTGCGGCCCAGTCCGTGGTCTCCCGCCCGATCAAACGGACAACAAGGTCCGCGCCGTCGCGAAAGAAATAGACACCCGGCTCCGCGGAAGAGGGCACCCCTTCCAGACGCGGGTCGGCGGCATCGATGACCGCTCCCCGGGCTCCGATTTCAATTTGTCGCGCACCGAGCAGAACGGGAAAATCCACTAAGCTGTTTTTTTCCACGTGGAACGCAAGCGGCCCCTTCGCGCGGAAACGCACGTCGCTGGTGGTGAGGGCGCTCGCTCCACCGGTCAGGCACAGGTAAAGATCGGTGTTGTTGACCACCTTGGGCGGCGCCGCGCCCCAGTTGCGTCCGCGCACATAATAAATATCCAGAGCGCCGTCGTTATTGTAATCAAAGGCAATCGCACTGACCACATCGGAGCCGGGATTCAGCCCCAGGTCCCTGGAACGGTTCACAAAACCTTTTCCCGACACATAATCATACACCGCGCCGGAATCCGGTCCCGCCGACCTGAAAAGAAACCGCGGGTTGCCCTCCGGGCTGTTCCCGATGCAGGTAACCGTTTCGGCGTGGATTTTCTCAATCCCCAGTCCGGTGCCGCGCTCCCATTTGTCGCCCCGACGGAAAAAAACCCGCCCTTCACGCCCGGGGCGGACAGCGGTCATCAGGATCATATCCTCCCGGCCATCGCGATCCAGATCGTATGGCAGCATGCTGCGCCCGCCCGACTCCGGATATTCCAGTGCCCCGGGCAATTCTCCGCGCACAAATCCCCCCTTTAGGTCATTGAGCAGGACGATATTCGGTTCGCCGCGTCCGGGGATGCCGCGGCCCGCGCCCATGCTGACAAACAGATCCAGCCAGTCATCCTGGTTGTAATCGAACCACGAAATGCCGTGGCAATCGAAGTTCCAATCATAACCAGCCTTCGAATGCCCGCTGATCACCTTGGTAAACCGGCCGCCCTCGTTGTGGTAAACGATAATGCGACCATGCTCGCTCAACGCGAGATCGAGACGGCCGTCGTGGTCGTAGTCGGCCACAGCGCAGCCAAAGCTGGGATTGGTGCCCGCCAGCCCAGCCTCCTCGGTTACATCCTCGAATTTCAGACCGGATTGGGCGTCCGCAACGTTCGGGCGCATGGCGTGGTCTTTCTTCTCCGCGCCTGCTGTGTTGGCCGCCGCGGCATGGTCGTGCGCGCCCAACGCCATGCTGCACAGCGCGGCGGCCAATATCATTTTCATCGTTTGTCTGTTCATTTCTCCCCCCTTTAATGTATAGTTTGACCGAGTTAACTTCAGGTCTCCCAGGCGCTGATTCGCCCCAATGTAAATCTCCCGGATTCTATAGGACGGCTCAGAACACTAGGGGAAAAGCGGAAAGGTTATCTGTCGCAATTCATTCGCATTGCCGAGCGGAACCAGGGTCACCGGCACATACTGGCGGCTCCGTGAGTCAATCATCGTGCCTTCCAGGGTCACCGCCGGTGTGTCGAAGGGCTGCAGGCTGCCCCCCCGAGCGCTCTTCCACTGCGGCTTGAAGCCGAATCCATTCCACTGTTTCTCCACGGGGAGCGCCAAGGGTAGCGGCAGAGGCGCGGCCGGTTCAATATAAGTGTCGGCAAAACCGGCCACTGGATAAGTCCGAACTACAGTTTTTTTGCCCGGAATGGGTAGGGCGAAAAGTAGTGCCCCATATTGAAGAGCAACCTGACCGTTCACCGCGGGAATTTCCCGGATCGCGGGCGCGAAGCGGATGCGGACAATATCGCCCGGCTGCCACTCTTTGCTCAATCGCCAGTAACCACCGTTTTCGGTCTCAATTCGCGCTCCCACGCTATCAATGGTGGTTTGTCGAGACCAGCCGGGGTTGCGCAACAGTAGCGTGAAATGCGCTTGGTGCTCCGGCTCAATTTTGAGCGTGATCGTGTTGCCGAAGGGATAGTCGGTGTCTTCCTCGATCCGCACCGGAGTGGCCCCCAGCCGGGTCGAGACCGTACAGGGGCCGTAGAGCAGCGCTGCTAGGCCGTCCTCGCCATGGCGCATCCACATGCCACGGACGTAGAGCGAGGAAACCTGAGAAGCGTTTGGGGGGCAGCAGCAGGGCATTCCGCCGCCAGTTGGCGACAAAATGTTTCGCGGTTGGAAACCCTTGTCGTCGACTCCTTTGCCATCGGGAGCCGTGGCGTCGATTCGAAAGCGATTTTCGCAGGTGAGATATGTGAGCGCTGAGCCGTCAGCCTCGCGGGCCCCCTGCTCGTCGTTGAACCAAATCTGCTCGACCCGGTCGGCATAGGTGCCAATGCCGGTCTTCTGTAGTGCCGATTCGAGATCCCATTGTGTTTCCTTGGCCTCGCAATTTTCGAATTCCGTGAGCGTCGGATCGGGCTCCAGATCTCGGATATCCTCCTCACCCACCGCGGCGCCCCCCGGGTAGGTATATCGGTCCAGCTTGCTCTTGGCATTGCGCCAAGCCTGACCGAAATCCGGACGTCCGGTCGCATACCAAAGCCAGAGCGGTACGCGAATATGCTCATAAGCACGGGCCGCATGTCCAACAAATCCTGACTGGCGACTCAGGAGCGACGTGAGGCTCGAATCGTCGCGCGGGCAATGCTTGCTGAAGTCGATATAAAGTGCCACGCCGAAGTCACGATACCGGGAATCGCCGGTAAGGTCGTAGAGGCGCTCGACCACGTCCTCGAACATCAAATCATGGGTCTGACGCCAGATGATCGGCTGCTTTCCCGTGACCGGCCACACGGTCTCTATGGTGAGATTCGCCGCCCGTTCGACCGCATCAAGGACTCGTTTGTTGTCGGTCAGTTCGGCGTAATCGAGTAGTCCACGGAACAGACAGGTCTGACTCCATAGTTCTCCTCCGGACAGGGGATAACGTGTGCCCAGACTATGAATCCCCATATAACCGTCGGTATCTTGAGCAGCCAAGACATGATCGACGTACTGGTCGGCCTTCCGCTTGCATTCCTCGTCCCCACTTAAGTAAGCCAGCTTGATGAAGCCGGCCCGCCAGTTTCCCTCGGTTTCGCCCGCCCACCAGTCTGGTTCCCGCCACTTGGATGCTTTCGCCGCCGTCAGATCAGCCTGTGCGGTGTCGCGATCAGCTTTCTGTCCGCTCCCTTCCGCAGTCTCGGAATTCACTCGCCGTCCACTGGCGAAGACATCCGATCCCGCCTCCTTCGGATACAGCTGGTCAAGATGTCCGGCGAAGCCAGTCCGCAGATCACGGAGCATTTGCTCTTGAATCCACCCGCCGGGGTGGATTTCGCCCAAACGCAGGAAGGTGAAACAGGGCTGCAAGGCTTCAGCTCGCTCCCGTGACGCCATCGTTTCCGCCCCGCAGGCGGAAAAGGCTGCGGCGAAAAGCAACGGAAGCCAGAGTAAGAGGCGGAAAGTTTGCCGGAGAATTCTCATGAAACAGGCAGGGGGTTGAAGATCTTGCAGGTACGAAGGGTCGGATTGCTCCAGGCGGTTTGATGACTCCCGCAATTTCTCCATGGAGAGAATCGGTTATTTTCTTCCTTCCCGGTTCGATGTTCAACACATTGAGACCAAGCTTGAACCGGGAATCGCGCAGAATCTCGATCGCCTTTGTGGTCGAAGCGGAAGCCGATTGCACCTGCGCGGCAAGACGCGATGTCAACGCCCGATGCTCCAATACCGGTCAAAAACTCACGGCGTGATATGATATCTTTAAAGACTGCGCGCATGGCTCAAGTCTTCAACGGTTCGGCTATTTCAGGAACCCATGTTTCGCCTAATCGCCAAGCACTTACGTCTGTCGTTTTTCATCCCGTGGGACGGTAGTGAGTCGTGTTTTTGCTTCACACGCTGTCACAGCGTCAGGGCGCAATGGGGAAGGCTACGCGACGCAGGATTGCCTCGCCGCTGCCCATCGGGACCAGCTCGACGGTTTCGGTCTCCTTGGTGTCCAGATTCAGCATGCTCCCCTTGAGGCGCTGCGGCGCGGCATCCCACGGAAACCGCGCATCGGCGTTGCCATTTGCCACGAGTTCGAAGCCCAGCGCGGATGGATCGTTCGTGAACCTGCCCAGGGCGTAGTGCCAGTGCGCGTCCTTGGCGGGGTTGACGAAATAGTCGTGGAAGCCCGGCAGCGGATAATCCTTGGTCGCCTTCTTTTCGGCGGGGATGGCGAGGGCGTAGAACAGCGGGCCGCGCCGCACATAGAACTCGCCGTTATTGGCCGGAATGGGCTGGACATCCGCGCCGAAGGACAGGGCGACAGTGTCACCGGGCTGCCATTCTTTGCCAACCAGCAGCCAGCCACCCGCACGGTGAATCTCGGCGCCCGGGCATTTCGCCGACAGGCTGGTGGCCCAAGCGGGGACGCGGAGGTGAAGCAGAAACTCCACCGGCGAGCCCGGATTGACGCGAATGGAAATCTGCTCCGAGAAAGGATAGTCGGTCTCCTCGATAAGCCGGACCGTGACATCCTTCACGGTCGTTTGCACGGCGCAGGGGCCGTAAAGCACTGCGGCGAGGCCGTCCGGCGCACGCATCCACATATTGCGGACGAAGATCGGACTGATCTGCGTGAAGTTGGGAGCGCAACAGTTAGCCACGTCTTCGTGGCACGGAGAGAACTTACACCGGTTGGCGATTGCGCCGTCGATCTTGTAGCGGTTGTCGGTGGAGATATATTCGACGCCCTTGCCGTCCGCAAGCCGGGCGCCTTGCACCGAGTTGTAGAAGGTGGTCTCGGCCCGTTCGGCAAACGAGGCGCGCCCGGTTTTTTGGGCTGCGCTCAGCAGCGAGGTCATCCATTCCTTCTGGCCGCAAGATTCATAACCGCCCTTGTCCGGATCGGTGTCTCTGTCGATACGCTCGTCCGACACAGCGCCGCCCGTGGGAGAGACGTGACGCCATGCTTTCGCGAACTCCTGTTCGGCAGCCACGCGGAGCACTGGATCGCCGCTCGCATCGGCGCACCACAGCAGAGCCCTGAACGCCTCGTAGGTCGTGGCACCATGCCCCATGAGCGGGCGGGTTGCGTTCAACAGATTTTTCGGAATGATGTCAGAAAACAGATTTTCCAGAATGATATCAGAAAACTTGCCATCCTGCGCATATTTGGAGCAATTCCGATAGAGGTACACTCCACAGTCACGGTAAGCTGTATTGCCGGTCAGGTCGTAGAGCCGCTCCACTACATCGACGAACATCACGTTGTGGCCCATGGGGGCGGCGCCGTAGGGGTCCTTAATTCCTTCGCAGTAGTGGCGCATGGTCAACTGGACGGCCCGTTCGACGGCTTGAAGTACCTCCGGCTTACCCGTCGCCTCGTAGTAAGCAATCAGCCCGCGGAAGAGACATGTCTGGGTCCAGAGCTCGGCGTTGCCAGCCGGCGGCCAGCGCAACGACGGCCCATAGATCCCTATGTAACCGTCGGCGTCCTGAGTCTTCAGGACTTCAGCCACTCTGGCATCCGCTTTGGCTCGCTGTTCGGGCACGCCGGTTAACAAAGACATCATGGTATTGCCGCTGCGCCAGTTGCCTTCCGTTTCGCCATTCCACCACATGCCCGTAACACCACCGTGACTCTCGCCGCCCGCATTCTGGGGCCTTTGGGGCTCGTTGCGGTTTGCGCCAAAAATCTGGGAGGCGCAGGTCTTGGGCGAGATCTCGGGCATATGCCCCGCAAAGCCGCTGTCGAGGTCGCGGATCATCTGTTCGCGAATCCATCCGGCTGGTTTTACTTCGCCGAAGCGGAGAAGCTTGAACTGCGGTTCAATGGCGTACTTGACCACCGGGTCGGCTGCCGGCTTGAGTGCAGATTCGGCCGACACCTCTGCTGCCTGCGCGCTGCCACCTAGCAATGCCGCGCATGCAGGCAGCAACCTGCCGATTTGCATGAATAGACGAGTGGGTTGGGAGGTTTTCATGTAGATTTCAATTGGGGACCCGAATTTTGCGGAAGACGTCTATTCAGGTTCTTCACCGAACGGTGTGGATATGAGGGCTGCTACGGGAAGGCATGGACACATCAGTTAACGAACACTACCGGCGGCTGTTGCAGCTGCCAACGCCATGGCGGGTGACGGCGGTAGAGGAAGATCTGCTCGGGCAGCGGGTGACGATCCGTTTGGCCTGGCCGGACGGGACGCCGGCGGTCTGTCCGGTCTGCGGCAGCCATGCCGCGTCTACGACCGGATGGAGAAGCGCGGCCCCGACGACGTAAACTGGAGAAAATTTCTCCAGCGTCGCCGCCTGACCCTTGCCTCCCATCACGAAACCGGCATTTTCAAGTGAAGGAGAGAATCGACTCATAAATATCGGTCTTGATCCACCCTGCCCAGTCTTTTCCAGGTACGCATGCACATGGGGCAGATCTTTCTTCTTTCCAGGTAGTCACAACCAAGTCATTGCGTTGGCGTTTAATGATCGAGTGCCGCACTGAAACGGTAGCTGCCCGACTGCACAGCGAATACCGCGTAGTCGTTTTCTGTGCGAAGATAACTCACTCCGTCGGCATTTTTCACTGGGTGACCGCTTTCGGTGACGGTGCCAGGATTGGCGGTGGGCACATATACGGCAGCCGTGGTGTTGGGCGGGATCGTGACGTTCATCGCGATCCGGCCATCCCTGACCGCGTAGTCACTCTCAATCCAGCCGCGAACCGAGTGGTATCGAGCGCGGGCCCAAGCAATCTGCCGGACAAGCTCTGGCTTCAGCACGATGGCCTTAAAGCCGGGTTGACTGTCGTCGCGCCTGATACCGGCGACATTCTGAAGGAACCACGCATCCACGGCGACGAATTGGATGTGGCTCAGCGGGCGCCCCGCCTCGATCGGTGTTTTTTCCCCCAGTGGCGTCTGGTTGAGGATTGCCTCTCCCCAGGTCTCCCACGTCGTGGTGGAGCCGTAGTTCAACATCAGGGCAAAACTGGGAAAATCGTTTTGGGTCATCAGAGTATAGGCTAGATCAGCACGCCCTTGATCCGAGAGCACGTGCAGCAGGCGATCGGTGCCCAGCTCACCTGTGGAAAAGTGCCCGCGATGCGTGACCACGATATCATGCGCCAGGCTTTCCATGACTTCCTGCTCGCTGCCGGGTGGAATCATTCCTTCGCTGAGCGCGAAGGCGTTGGCGGTTTGGCTGCCAAAGGACGCTTCGTCGGATTTATAGAAGGTCGCAATGAACCTGGCTTTGATGTGCCGAGCCAGCTGCTCGTACTCTTCCGCCTCTTGCGGTTTGTTCAGAAGCCTTGACACGACGGCCATGGTTAGTGCGGCCTCATCGAAAAAAGCCGTCGAAACAATTGTGGGCGGCGTGTTAATCGGAAACCCGCCGGCCTGGCCACGCCCAAAATGGGCAGCAACTTCGGCTGGAAGGTTTCCAGGTCGGGCAGCAACTTCGGCTCGAAGGTAAACTGAGTTGATGTCGGGCAGCGCATCGTGCCAATCGCCAATCCACGAATAAAGCACGCCCGTGGGCGCGATTGCCGCGAAATACCGCATCGTGCTCTGCATGAATGGGTAGTGACGCTCCAGGAGGCGCCGGTCACCATACTGAAGGTACAATTCCCACGGCAGCAGGATTGTGGCTACCGCACCCTCCGAAAACCAGGTATTTCTTCGGCCAGTGATAATGGTAGGCGCAACATCCGGGTATATTTGATTCCCCACCTTGAAGGTCAGGGTCTTGGCATCCATGTCATCAACCAGCTTCGCAAGAAACGGATGAGCGGCGAAGTTGTGCATCATAATCAGGACATGCGGATACGTCATCCAGCTGGTCTTTTCACGCAAAGGTTCGATGCAAAGATTGCCCTGAGTGTTTTCCATGCCAGTGCGCACGAAAGCCGCGTGCAGCCGGTTAAACATGGAGTTGGCGCACTCGAACTGCATCGCCGGCTCCATCTCGGTAGTAACAAAACGACCTTCCAGCATATCTAGCGTTGGCTTATCTGGGAATCCTTCCATTTGGACATGACGGAAGCTATGTTCGGTGAAATCTGGCTCCCAAGATTCTTCTTGCCCGCCCCTGCACACGTACATGTCGACGGACTTGGCCCCTAGGAACGCCTCAGGCTGAAACGCCGTGCCGTCGCGGGCCAAGGTTTCGACGTACTTTAATGTAATCTCAGTGCCGGCCGCCGCAGCAACTCTTAGACGGACGAAACCTGTCAGATGGCAGCCGAAGTCATAGACCCAGACGCCTGGCCTTGGATTGGAAATTGCCACCGGCTTGACCGTCTCCACTACGCGGATCGGTGGGATCATTTGGGGTTCCAGCCGTGGTGCAAGCGGCGGAATGATTTCGACCGCAGACCACGATCGGTCATCGAATCCGGCGCAGTCCCAGCCGGGCATTTCCCGTCGGGCGTCATACAACTCACCGGCAAAGACGGAGTTCTTGAGCAGCGGCCCATCGACCGAGCATTTCCAGCGGCCGTCGCTGACGACACGTTCCCTCTGGCCGTCGCCCAGCTCTATCTCCAGCTGCAAGATCAATCCACGTTGCCCGAAGATCGCCGGCGTCTTCGGCGCTGCAAAAGCCACGGCTTGACGATAAAATCCATCACCGAGTACCACGCCGAGGGCATTTTTACCAACTCGCATCGCCTTGGTCACGTCGTACGTCACGTAATAAGCATAGTGGCCGTAGTTTGTTTCAGCCGGATCGAGAACGCGGCCTTGAACCCGCTTCCCATTGAGCCACAACTCATAACAGCCCAAGCCGCAAAGATAGACGGTAGCCCGCTTCACCGGCGCGGCAACGGTGAACTCCCGGCGCAACAGGGCGGCCGGTTGCAGTTCTTCCAGACGGTCTTCCGACCACGTCAAGCCATTGATCTGCTTTGGCATGTCAAGCGTCACCCTGGTTTTTGCGGCTTCGATCCACGCCTGGACTTCGGGCCCCGCAGGCACGCGCCGTGGCACGGGGTCGGCGGGACCCGGGACCCGGCGCGTCCAATCGCGGAAAAACCTACTGGCGTCGACCGCTGTGGATGGCACGCCGATCCACTGCGCCTGCCAGTCCTGCGGAGCGAGTAAGCCCACTGTCCAGAATGTGATCTCGCTCCAGGATGAAGGCTTGCTGTCCTGGTCCCACACCTGAACTTTCCAGTAGCATCGGTCGCTGCTTTGCAGCGCGCGCCCACCATATTCGACGCCGACGGTATTGTCGGACTCAACTTTGCCGCTGTCCCACAGATCGGCTTGGTCGTTTTGCAGTTGCTCTATGGTCGACGCTACGAGCACCCGATAGGCGGTTTGCCGCTGCCCGCGTACAGTCGGATTGTCAGTATCAAATTCCCAACTCAAGCGTGGCTGTCGCTCGCCAATGCCGAGCGCTTTGGTCGCATATTCACAGCACAAGTGGACAGGAAGCAGACTCCCGAGCGCGGCACTGGCGTCCAGGAACAGCACGAGCGCACAAAGGGAACCTCCGACAGCTATTTTCACTTTCATGGCAATTTCCGCAGCGTAACGTCGCGCCCATTCATGATTTCAGGGTGAGAGGCTCGTCGTGAGACTCCAAGCCCTCGGCCGCTGGAAATTGTAGCGGTACCCGGCATAGACCGCGGCAAGCGGTTCCAACGGGCGGAACGCAATCGATTTTCAGCGGATAATTTGTTGGGACAAAGTCATATCATGCCTTCCCTGCACCCCATGCTGCGAAGCACGACAGAACCAGCAACACACCAGTGGCTCGTCATCGTCCTAGCGGACCTCTGAACCCAAGAGGACCTGGGCGCCGTCCGAACGAAAGGCTGAGCATTGCTCACCATACAGTGCAGCCTCCGTCAACATTCAGAGTGTGGCCATTGACGTAACTAGAAGCATCTGACGCGAGAAATACGGCGGCGGCACCAAGATCGGCGGGAAGGCCCGGCCGACCGAGGGGAATCGAGGCCACATAAGGCGCCTTTAGGGCACTTTCACAGAGCCCATCTTTTGTCATGTAGCCCGGCGCGATCGCATTGGTGCGAATGCCCTTCGGCCCCCACTGGGCGGCGAGCGAGCGGGTCAGGTGGATCACGCCAGCCTTCGCCGCGAAGTAGGAGGGCTCGAGCCATCCAAAGTGCGGCCAGTTGATCAACTGCCCGGAGATCGACGCGATGTTGATGATGCTGCCGCGGTGGCGCTCGATCATGGGTCGGGCCACGGCCTGGCAGCACCAGAAGAGCCCGGTCAGGTTGAGGTCGATCATGGCCTGCCATGATTCGGGCGTCACCTCCTCGGCTGGGCCGAAGCGCCACGCCCCGGCGTTGTTCACGATAAAATTGATCTGGCCGAATCGGGCCAGCGTCGCCGCGACCATCGCCTCGACGCTCTCCTTGCGGCAGACATCGGTCGGAACCGCCACGCATTCGTGCCCCGCAGCCCGAAACGATTCGGCCGCCGCTTCCGCCGTCTCGGGATTGATCTCGGCGATGACGATGCGCGCACCGGCTTCCGCCAGCGCCTGGACGTAGCCAAGGCCAAGCCCGGCACCGCCGCCCGTGACGATGCCGACGCGATCGGCCAGAGAGAAAGTGTCGAGAATCATATTAGATAAAGTGCGGCTAGCGCCAGTCGATGACCGTTCCGAGGAGTTCCCCAGGCCGATCACGCAAGGCCTCATAGACGCGGATTATATCCACGGCCGGAACTATTTCCCGGATGAGCGGCCGGATTTTAAGTTCGCCGTGATGCACCCGGTCGACGACCTCCCGCTGCTCGTCTAGAGTGAAGTGATTTGTGTGCACCAGCGCAAGCTCAGCTCCTTGCGCGGCATTGCATGAATAGGTGACTTCCCAATTCCCGGCGACCACCGCAAGGCGACCACAGCCTCGGACAAAAACGCCCTCGCCCCAGTTCTCCCCAATGACTTTCCGCAGCAACGTCGCAGATCCTGTAGTCTCGATAACCACGGCGAAGCGTTGATGGGTAGCGAGAAATCTGTCCTGCGCCCCGTCGTCACCAAAACCGACAACGTCCGCGCCCAACTGCTCGGCGAGACGCGTCCGCGGCTCGGTGCGGCTGAGCACACTCACATGTGCGCCCGCGCATTTGCACCACTGCAATGCAAACTGTCCGATCAGACCAGCGCCCGTGATCAATACCCTTTCCCCGGCAGCCACGCCCGCGCGCCGGACAATGTGCAGCGCAACGGCCGCGACACTAACGAACGCACCGACGAGCAAGTCGAATCCGGAGGGAAGCGGCACAACCAAACCGTCCTCGGGCGCGGTATGGTACTCCGCGTGAGTGCCCGAGGTACCGGTCGCCACAATATCGCCCTTCCTGAATTTCCGCACCCCGGCGGAAACGTCGACGACTTCCGAAACGGTCTGGTAGCCGACATCGCGAAACGGAAACACACGCGATATGTTGTAGTTCCCACCCAACATCTGGTTCCGCTCGGTGCCGTTACTAACGCCAGAATAGATCGTACGCAGCAATAGGCCGCCAGGGGGGCAGCAGGGAACAGCCTCGTCGACCAGCGCAGGTTTGCCGATTGCCAAATAGAGCAATTTCTTCATGCCTTGATAATCAGGTGAACGCAAAGTTCATTCCTTTAGTGCGGAGGGTCTTATGCATATATCGTGAAGCATTTCTTCCATGCGCCTGTGTGAGGCGACCGCTGAAACCTGGCGAGACTTCACCACAGGTGCACCTGCGCGCTTGCACCACTGCAACCCGAACTGCGCCGATCCGGCCGGCGCCGTGGTACCCCCTTTCCCCGGCAGCCACTCCGGCG
>CAZAFS010000047.1:0-3077 GCA_964484165.1 uncultured Opitutaceae bacterium
TGCTCGTGGCGCCGCCGCCGGCCCGCGCGAGCACCCGCTGCGCCTGCGCGTGCAGGCGGCCGGCGCGCTCGTGCGCCGCCAGCATGCCGGACCGGGCCTGCGCCGCGGCGGCCGGATCGCCGGCGCGCCGGGCCGCCAGCCAGGCGGTGATGTCCGCGCGTTCCTGCGCGTGGGCCGCGGCGAAATCCGCCTCGATCGTCTGCAGCCGTCCGCCCGTCGCGCCCGTGACGTGGGCGGCGAGCGCGGCCTGGTTGAACACGACCGGCGGCGTCTCGAACTGGTAGAACACGAACAGCATCGCGCCCAGCAGCAGGATGAAGAACTGCATCGGGATCTTGAGCACGGCGTTGAACATCAGGCCCAGCCGGCTCTCGCGCAGCGACGCGCCGGTGAGGTAGCGCTGGACCTGCGACTGGTCCGTGCCGAAGTACGACAGGGCGAGAAACATGCCGCCCAGGGCGCCGGACCAGAAGGTGTAGCGACGGTCGACGTTGAACGAGAAATCCACCGCCTTCAGCTTGTGGAAGCCGCCGGCCACCCGGAAGGCGTCGGTCAGCGACAGCTCCGGCGGCAGTTTCGCCAGCAGCACGAGGAAGGCGGTGACCATGCCGGCGAAGATCACGCCGATCTGGTATTTCTGGGTCAGGCTGACCGCGTCGCTGCCGCCGGCGACGGTGTAGAAGATCACGACCAGCCCGCTGGCCACGATGGTCACGTCGAGGCGCCAGCCCATGACCGTGGAGAGGACGATGGCCGGCGCGTAGATGGTGATGCCGGCGCCGAGGCCGCGCTGGAGGAGAAACAGCCCCGCGCCGAGCAGCCGCGTCCGGGGGTCGAAGCGGCGCCCGAGGTATTCGTAGGCGGTGTAGACGTGCAGCCGCCGGTAGATCGGCAGGAAGAACACCGCGATGATGATCAGCGCCAGCGGCGCGCCGAAGTAGTTCTGCACAAAACCCAGCCCGTCCTCGTAACCCTGGCCGGGCGTCGACAGGAAGGTGATCGCGCTGGCCTGCGTGGCCATGACCGAGAGGCCGATCGTGATCCAGCGGGTGTTGCCGGCCCCCTGCAGGTAGGCGTGCAGGTCGCGGCGCCCGCGGGTGCGCCACGTCCCGAAGGCGGCGATGCCGAGCATGGTGCCGAGCAGGACCGCGTAATCGAGCGGGTTCACGAAAACATCCTCGTCAACAGGGTCAGGAGCCCGACCCAGACGATGAAGCTGCCGAGCACGAACAGGTAGACGCTCCGCCAGGTGCGGAATCCCGGCAGGCCGGTGTCCCCGTCGTCGCCGGCGGACGGCGGACGGCTGGATTCGGGCGCGGACGGCGGGTTCATTTCCCGAGCGAGATGAGGTTGGCGAAGAGGCGGTAGGCGCCGGGCACGCCCGCGGGGAGCTGCCGGAAAAAGACGAGACCCGTGTAGACGAACCACCCCCGCCCGCAAGGCGCGACGAGCAGGCTGCCCTTGAGCGGCGCCTCGCCCGGGTCGTTCATGGCCAGCACGGCTGTGTAGTGCGCCTCATCCCAGCTGCTCGGGAAATAGGTGCCGCGCTCCTGCACCCAGCCCGCAAAGTCGGCCGCCGAGATCTTGTTGGGCGTGTTCAGCACGGGATGGCCGGGGGCCAGAAAAGTCACCGGCGCATTCTCGTCGGTCACCCGCAGGCGGGGCGCCGGGCCCTCGATCGACAGCGGATAAGGCCCGAGTTGCGTGGTCTTCAGCTCCCGGCCCGGCCGGTTGTACTGCTCGATGACCGTGCCGCCCGCCTCGACGTAGGCGAAGAGGCCCGGCAGGCGCTCCGCCAGGTCGGTGCGGACATTGAAGGCCCGCACGCCAATGACGACGGCATCGAGGCCCCGGAGTTTTTCCGGCGTGAGGTCGGCGCCGGTGAGCGGGGTGACCGCGCAGCCCATCTGCGTGAGCGCTTCGGCAACGCCGTCGCCGGCGCCCGGCAGATAGCCGACCCGCCGGACGGGCACGACCAGGTCGAGGCTCACCGCCTTGAACCGGGCCGGCGGCTGCAGCAAGACCAGCGGGAGATGGGCGTAATCGATCAGTTCCCGCTCGGTGCTGCAGCGGGCGCCGCCGACCTCGGCCACCGCGGCAATGCCGGCCGATTCCGGACGATCCGGCGCGGTGACGGTGAAGGTGAGTTGAGCCTTGTCACCGGCATGCGCCAAATGGAACGACTGCGCGGCGGGAGCGACCCGCCATCCTGCGGGGGCTTCCAAGCGCAAGGTGCCCGCCGCACCATCGCGCGCAGCCGTCACTTCGACGACCGTGGGTTTGGCGCCTCCCGGCGCGAAGAGTTCGACCCCCGCGCCGAAACCCAGCGACACGGGTGGAATCACCGCGAGCCGGCGCCGGGCCTGGGCTTCCGGAGCGCCGGCGACCAGTTGCACCGGCTCATCGGGCACCACCAGGGTCCGGCCGCCGACGTCAAAGACGTATTCGACCGGGAAGACCGGAGGATTCCCGGGCTGGCCGATCAACGCAGGATCGTCGACGCGGAACATCCCCGGCGTGCCCGGCTCGCGCAGCCAATAGGGCTGGCTGGGAGGCGTGCCGGGAGGCAGGATTGGCGCGGAATCCCGGACCGCCGGTTGGCCGGCCGCGAGGGCGGCATCGACGGCAAGCCTGCTCCCGAGCGACGGGTAGCGCACCGCGATCCAGCGTACGGGCACCTGGGCAACGATGGTCACCGTGTGGCGCAGCGACAGCGCTTCGCCCGCGATCACCTCGGCCCGGGACAGCGTGGTCTCGACCGAAAGCCCCAGACAGGCCTGCAGGACGCGGTCGAGTTCGCCGCGCTTTTCCGTCACCAAGGGATCCGCCGGCAGGCTGGCGAGCTGTTCGCGCAACGAAAGCAAAGCCGGGACGCTCGCCGCCGGATCATCCGGCTTGAAGTGCGCGATGATGTCGTCGGCCATCCGGCCGATCGCCGCCCCGCCGGGAACGCGATTCCAGGTGGTGTCGACCCCGTCCATGATGTCCGTGGTCGCCGCGTCGCCCGCCAGCAGCATGAACGATTCCGGCCGCGGCCCTTCCCCGGTGCGGCTGGAGAATCCGCCGAGTCCCTGCGT
>CAZAFS010000047.1:3177-13197 GCA_964484165.1 uncultured Opitutaceae bacterium
CCGCCGCTGCCGGGCGGAATCGGGAACCGGGTGATGATCACGTCCGGCCGGAAGGTGCGGATGACGCGCACGACGTCCGCCAACACCTGTTGATGGTCCCAGATCGCCAGCGTCTCCTCCGGGGTTTTCGAGTAGCCGAAGTCGATGGCCCGGGTGAAGAACTGCCGGCCGCCGTCGAGGCGCCGGGCCGCGAGCAGCTCCTGGGTGCGGAGGACACCAAGCTTCTCGTCAAACTCCGGCCCGAGCTCGTTTTGTCCCCCGTCGCCGCGGGTGATGGAGAGATACGCGGTGCGGAGGGCCCGGCCGCGCGACAGCCACGCGATGAGCTGCGTGTTCTCGTCGTCGGGATGCGCGGCTATGTGGAGCACGCTGCCGGTGACGCTGAAGCGCCGCAGGCGCTGCAGGATCTCGGCCGGCCCGGATCCGGCGGGCGGGTCCGCGGCGCGCGCGGCGCCCGAAAACGCCAACAGACCGAGCACGAGCCGCGCACCCAGGCCGGCGGGACAGGACAGCGAACCGGACTTCATCAATGATTACTTCAGGCTGGCGATGAGCGCCTCGTTCAAGCGGGTGTACTCGCCCTTGGCCGGGCTGGTGTCCTTGGCGGCCAGCGCGATCGACTTCTCGGCCATGGCGATCGCTCCGGCCTTGTCACCCATCTTGGCGAGGATTCTGGCCTTGTGGTACAGCAGGTAATAGGCATCGGGCTGGGCGGCGATCGCGGTGTCCATCCAGGCTGCGGCCTGCTTCAGGTCGAGGTCGTGGTCGCGATAAAACATCGCGGCCTGCGCGTAGGGCTTCTTGGCGGCATCCGAGGCCATCGCGGCCTCGATCTGCGGCTTGAGGATGGCGACGACGTCGACCTCGAGTTTCACCGGCACGCGCCAATCGGCCCAGATCAGGTTGAGCGTGGCCGACTCGTCGCGAATGTCGTTGATGTCGATCGTGAAGGTCTCGACCGGGTCCGTGAGCGCCACCGGCCTGGCCGTCACGCGCAGGGTGTCGTTCTCCTGCTTGTATTGATAGGCGCCCCACTGTTTGGCGGCCTTTTGCAGGATGACGGTCCATTCGTCCTTCCCGGGAATGGTGAAGAGCTCATAGGTGCCCGCGTCGAGGTTGCTGCCCTGCAGCTTGACCGGCGTGCTGAAGGTGATCCGCGTGGCGTTGTTGGCGCCCGTGCGCCAGACTTCGCCGTAGGGATCGATTTTGCCGACGACCACGCGGCCTTTGAGGCCGGGGCGGGAATAATTGATCTCAATGTCGGTCACGCCGACGCGCTGCTTGAGGGTGCAGGCGGGGCTCGGCGCGGGGAATTCGATCTTGGGGGCTTGGGCCAACAGACCGGTCGCGAGGACCGATCCGGACAACCAGAGCAGGCAGGGACGGAGCATGGGAGTTTTCATAGACGCAATTTGGGGCCAGTGGGTTAACACCGGTATGCCAAAAATCCCGCAAAAGAAAGCCAAAGAGACGGAAAGGGGTGCCGGTGGGTGCCGGGCAGCGGGTCCGGTTGTCCTGTCATCGCGAGGCCCGTGCCTCCGGGCCGTGGCGATCCAGTTCCTCGCCAGGGCTCGGGATCCACCTGGATTGCTTCGTCGCCCCGCCCCAGCGTGACTCCTCGCAATGACAAACTGATCTCACCCTGACGGTGAAGGGCCCGCGCTGCACCCCGCGAGCCCGCCTATTTCGGAACGGTGAACGCCGCCGAATACTCGGTGTCCTCCCACAGCAGTTTCAGCAGGCCGCCGCCCGCCGGGTTCTTCTCGACGGCCATGGTGAACTGGTGCACCGGCGGATCCAGCGGGTCCTTCTTCAGGTCAACCCGCACCACGTCGAGGCTTTCGTCGTAAACCTGCTTGGGATTGCGTGGATTGATGCCCCACTGGCCAATCTGTTTGTTGACGATCAGCTTGGCCGAGCCATCCGCGGCCGGCAGCATCCAGAGCGTGTAGGCGCCGGCCGGAACGGCCGTGCCTCCGAGCACGATCGGCTGCTGGGTGACCAGCAGCGTGGCCTCGTCGGCGCCGGTGCGCCAGATCGCGCCGTAGGGCACCAGGCCGCCCCAGATCTTGCGCGGTTCGCCGGTCTTGGGATCGTTCGTGTTCGGCCGACCGTAGATGATCGTGACCCGGTTGCCGTCGATGACGCGACCGGTGGTTTCGTGCGGGCTGACGCGTTTCTGCTGCGCCGGCAATGGCAGCGCGCCGATGACGGCGAGCGCCACGAGGGTGAGGGCGAGTCTGGATGGGTGCATGATGGCTCCTGCCGGTCAGGCCGGCTTGGGGAATGGGATGAGGTCGGTAGAGCTGGGGCGGTTGCGACGGGACGCGGCCGCAGCCGCCGCGGCGGAAGCAAAAGTGCCGCCGGCGGTCACGCCGCTCCCACCAAAGGAGAAAGCGATTCGGGCAAAGTCAAGGAAGTCGAAGGCGATGACGGCCGGCCGCGTTGCCTGAATCACCCCGCCGCTCCCCGCCCCCGGGCCGGCATTTTTGCTCGCCTGTCGGCGGCGGCTGGCACTGGCTTCTGGCCGGGAATCTCCCGAGGTCATGGACCCATTGCCCGATACCGCCGAGACCTCCGCGCCGGCGCCCCCGGCCCCGCTGGGGTGGCGGCGTTGCACCGGGCCGGCGACCGTCGCCATCGTGCTCGCGGGATTCTGGGTCCTCATGCAGGCCAGCCTGTGGCGCAAGAGCCCCACCTTTGACGAGCTGGGCGGCGTGACGGCGGGCTACAGCTACTGGCATTTCAACGACTACCGGCTCGACCCGGAGGCCGGCAACCTGCCGCAGCGGGTGATGGCGCTCCCGCTGCTGTCGGGCCGCTTCCGGTTTCCCGCTCTCAACGGCGAACACTGGCGGCGGGCGGATGTGTGGAGTCTCGCTTACGACTGGTTCTACAACCTGGGCAACGACGCCGACGCCATGATGCGTCGCGCCCGCGCCGTCAGCGGGTTGATGGCGGTGGCGCTGGGCGCGCTGGTCTGGTTCTGGTCCCGCCGGCTCTTCGGACCGTGGGGCGGCCTGCTGTCGCTGCTGCTGTTCGCGCTGAATCCGACGATCCTCGCCAACGGCGCGCTGGCCACCACCGACACGGCGGTCTCGCTCTTTTTCCTCGCCGCCATCGCCGGGCTCTGGGCCCTGCTCCACCGGCTCACGACCGGGCGCCTGCTATTGAGCGCGGGCGCCACGGCCGCGCTGTTTGTCACGAAGATGTCGGCGCCGTTGCTCGTGCCGATGGCCCTGGCGCTGGTGGCCGCGCGTCTGCTCCGCGGCCGGCCGCTGCCGGTGGCGGTCGGTCCCTGGCGCGGGACCATCGGGGGCCGCGGGCGGCAGGCGGCGGCCTTCGCCGGGGCGGCGGGCCTGCATCTGCTCGTCGGCGTGGTCGTGATCTGGGCCGGCTTCGGTTTCCGCTTCAACGCGGTGGCCGGCGCCGACGACCGCCAGGGCCAGCTTTTCCGCCGCTGGGAGGTGATGTTGGGAAAGCCGGACCCGCTCACCCTGCTGGGTGAACTGGACCTGAGCAACGCGCAAAAAGCCGCGGTTGATCAGCTGGCGGGCGGTCTGGAGCTGCAAACCGACCGGTGGACGCCGGCGCGGCTGGCGGTGTTGGCGGCCATCCAGCAAAAGATCCTGACGCCAGCGCAGAACCGGACGCTCGACGAAAAGCTGTCCGCGCCGCCGCCCACGCTGATTGCGCGGATCATGGATTTCCTGCGGCGCCACCGGGCACTGCCCGAGGCCTACCTCTACGGCTTGAGCTCCGTGTTCCGGTTTTCGCACCTGCGCAACGCCTTCCTCAACGGCGAGGTCAGCCTGACCGGCTGGCGCTGGTTTTTCCCGTACACTTTCCTGGTCAAGACGCCGCTCCCGGTGTTCGGCGTGCTCGCCCTGGCGCTGGCGGCCGCCGTGGCCCGCCGGAAGCGGCCGGGCGGCGGGGCGGGGCCGGCGTTTTATGAGACGCTGCCGCTATGGATCCTGCTGGGATCGTATTGGGCGGTGGCGATCGCGGGGCACCTGAATATCGGCCACCGGCACATCCTGCCGACTTTTCCGCCGATGTTCGTGCTGGCGGGCGCCGCGGCGTGGTGGCTCGAAGGCTGGCTGGGCGCCGGGCGCGCAGAACGTTCCGCGGCGGGCACGCCGGCGGGTCGGGTCGCGGGCGTCGCGCTGGGCGGCCTGGTCGCGGCGCTGGCCGCCGGGATGGCCTGGTGCTTCCCCAACTACCTGGCGTATTTCAATTCCATCGCCGGCGGACCGGCCCACGCGTACCGGCACCTGGTCGACAGCTCGCTGGACTGGGGCCAGGACCTGCCGGGGGTGGCGCGCTACCTGGACCGGCACCAAGTCACCGGGCCGGTCTACCTGTCGTATTTCGGCATCGCGAGTCCCAACTATTACCTGCCGCCGGCCCGACACGTCCGCTATCTCTACTCCTTTCTCGGCCAGGATTTCCAGCCGCCCATGGTCGCACTGGACCTGCCCGTCGACCGCGCCGCGACCCAACTTGCGGAGCTGCGGCGCCGGCTGCCGGATTTCACGGAGGCGGCGGAGGCGCTCCTCGGCGACAACCTGGTGAAAGTGGTCCTGCTCAAGAAAGCGGCGGCGCTACGGCTCACCGCCGGCACCTATTTTATCAGCGCGTCCATGCTGCAGCCGGTCATGTACCAGGTGCAGGGACCGTTGGGACCGTGGAACGCGCGGTATGAGGACGGCTACCAGCAATTATGCGCCGCGGTGAAACCGCTGCTGACCGACGACCCGCAAGTGCGACTGGCGACCCTGCAACTGCACCCCCTGCCGGAATGGCAGCTGACCTTGACGTATTACGAGATGTGCCGCCTCGCGCGCCTGACCGCCTACCTGCGGCAGCGCGAGCCGGACGACAATGTCGACCATTCGATCCTGGTCTATCGACTCACTGAGACGGACATGGCGCGGGCGCTGGATGGTCCGCCACCCGAACTGGGGCGGGACATCGTCAAGGAGACGCTGCAATAGTCCCGGCGGGCGCGACCCCGGCCATGAATCCCGGGCCCGGCCGGGTTTCTCCCGCCGGCCGCCTTAATGCCCAGTCTGGCAGCAACCTCCGGCAGACCGACGGACGATTTCCGGGAGCGCCGCCCACCACCACCGACGCGGGGGGCCGCAAGTGCCAATGACGACAACAAGTTGAGTCTTTTCCTCCAGCGGCCGTCAAAAGAGGGTGACGCGACAGGGTTTTGACTCTGAGAAATCCTTTGCCATGATGCGCAGGATGTCCGCCTCTCCCCAAGGCCGGTTCCACCCCTCAGGTCCAATTGCCGGATGGTTCCGTGCGGCCCGGCGGGGGCGGTGGTGGGGCCTGGCGGCGGGGCTGGCGTTGCTGCTGGGCGCGCCGCTGCCGGCGCAACCGGGCCCGGCGCCGCGGAGCGCGTGCCCCGACAGCATCGTGGCGGTTCCGACCGCCGCGGAGAACACGCCGGCTGACCAGCACCGCGCCCGGATTGTGCGCGCCGCGCTGCGCGAGGCCGAATCCGCCGCGCTCATGGATTTTGAGGTGGCGCTCCGGATGCGGAACCTCGCCGAGCTGCAGGCGCGGGTTCAGCGCGGTGAGATCATTTCCCGCGAGGAGATGGCCGCCAAATACTTTCCCCTCGCCGCGGATTACGACAGGGTGGTCGCCTGGTTCGCCGCACAGGGGCTGACGGTCACCCACCAGGATTCGAGTCACCTGAGTGTTTTCGTTCGCGGCACGGTCCGCCAGATCAAGGCGGTGCTCCAGGTCGAGTTCGCCCGCGTGGCGTCGGACGCCGGCGAATACACCTCGGCCGTCACGGCGCCCAGCGTGCCGACCAGCCTGGTCAATGCGATCCTGGGGATCAACGGCCTGCAGCCCCACCTGCGGCCGCACAAGATGACCGCCAGCGGCGGCTTCATCAAGGCGTCGCTGACCCGGGCGAACCAGCCGCCCTACCTGCCCGCCGAAATTCTCCGCGCCTACAACGCCAACGGACTGAACCTGAACGGCTCCGGCCAGACCATCGCCATCGTGATCGACACCTTCCCGGCTGACAGCGACCTCACGACGTTTTGGTCGCGGTGCAACGTCAGCCAGTCGCTCAACAATATTCAAAAGATCCAGGTGGTCGGCGGCTCGCTGGCGGGCGCGGATCCCTCCGAAGCCACCATCGACGTCGAGCTGACCAGCTCCGTTGCGCCGGCGGCCAAGATCCGGATCTACGCGACCACCGAGCTCAGATTCGACTACCTCAGCCGGGCCTACCAGCAGGTGTACGACGATCTGGCGGCCAACCCGGGCCTGCGTCAAGTCGACCTGTCCTTCGGCATCAATGAACAGCAGACGTCCTTCTCCCAGCGCCAGAGCGACGCGCAGCATTTCACCCTCCTGGCGAGCGCCGGCGTCACGGTTTTCGCCTCGTCGGGCGACGGCGGTTCCAACCCGGATCCCAATTCGGGCGGATACAGTGCCTCGGCCCGGCTCGAACCCCAGCACCCGGCCAGCGATCCAAATGTGACGGCGGTTGGCGGGACGACGCTGTTGCTTGATTCCAGCAGCGGCGCGGAAGCCAGCGAGACCGGCTGGTCGGTGGGCAGCACCGCCAGCGGCCTGGCCGCCAGCGGCGGCGGCATCAGCCTCTACTTCTCGCGGCCGGACTGGCAGACCGGCCCGGGCGTGGGCGGCAGCTCGATGCGGATGGTGCCGGACGTGGCGGTGGTGGGCGACCCGGGCACGGGGTGCTACATCATCCTCAACGGCAGCGGCGGGACCGTCTTCGGCGGCACCAGCATCAGCGCCCCCATCTGGGCCGGGTTCGGCGCGTTGTTGAACCAGGCCCGTGCCAGCGTCGGGATTCCCCCGCTCGGGCTGTTCGGACCGAAGCTTTATCCGCTGATCGGCACCACCGGCCTGCGCGACATCACTACCGGAAACAACGGAACGTACTCCGCCGGCCCCGGCTATGACATGGTGACCGGCGTCGGTGCGCCCGACATGGCGGCCCTGGTTCCGGCCCTCGCCCCGCAGACCGGCCCTCCGCAGGTGGTGACGCCGCCCGCGAGCCAGACGGTGATGCCCGGCACGGCTGCCACGTTCACTGTGGCGGCAACCGGCGCACCGCCGCTGAGCTACCAATGGCAGCGCGAACCCGCCGGCAGCGCCACGTGGTCCAATCTCGCCAATGACACGACCTACGGCGGCGCCACCACCGCCACCCTGGCCGTGAGCTCGGCCACCCTCGCCATGAGCGGCGACCAGTTCCAGTGCGTGATCACCAACGTCAATGGAACCGCCACCACCGTGCCCCCGGTGGCGCTCATCGTCACCAACCCGCTGGCGATCACCACCGTGGCCGGACTGGCCGGCAACGCCGGCACCGCCGACGGCACCGGCAACGCCGCCCGGTTCAACGGACCCTGCGATCTGGCCGCGGACGGCGCCGGCAATCTCTTCGTCGCCGACACCAACAACAACGCGATCCGCAAGGTCACCTCCGCCGGCGTCGTGACGACCATCGCGGGTCTCGCCGGGGTGACCGGCAGCACCGACGGCACCGGCACGGCGGCGCGCTTCAACAGTCCCGCCGGCATCACCCTGGACGGCGCCGGCAATCTTTTCGTCGCCGACACCTACAACCACACGATCCGCAAGGTCACGCCCGCCGGCGTCGTCACGACCGTCGCGGGCCAGGCGGGCACGGGCGGCGGCGCCGACGGCACCGGCTCGGCGGCGGCGTTCAATTACCCGTCCGACGTCGCGGCGGATGGCTCCGGCAACCTTTACGTTGCCGACACCAACAACCACGCGATCCGCATGATCACGTCCGCGGGCGTCGTTTCCACCGTCGCCGGATCGCTGGGCACCGCCGGCAGCGCGAACGGCGCCGGCGGCGCCGCCCGCTTCTCGTCCCCGGAAGGAGTTACTGTGGACGGCTCCGGCAACCTTTACGTCGCCGACACTGACAACCAGACGATCCGCAAGATCACGCCCGCCGGCGTCGTGAGCACCGTGGCCGGCCTGGCCGGCACCAGCGGCAGTGCCGACGGCGTTGGCGCCAACGCGCGTTTCCAGTATCCCGCCGATCTGGCCGTCGACGGCGCGGGCAACCTCTATGTCGCCGACACCGACAATCACGCGCTGCGCAAGGTGACGCCGACCGGCCTGACCGCCACCATGGCGGGCCTGGCCGGCACCAGCGGCAGCACGGACGGAGCAGGCACCGCCGCCCGGTTCTATTATCCCGCCGGGGTGACCGTGGATGGCGCCGGCAACGTGTATGTGGCCGACACCAGCAACCACCTCATCCGGCAGGGCGCGACCGTGGCCGCGCCGCAGATCACGTCGCAGCCGCAAAGCCAGACCGCCAACCCGGGGGCAAACGTCACCTTCACCGTGCAGGCGACCGGCGTGCCCGCGCCGGCCTACCAGTGGTACAAGAACGCGCTGTCGGTCGGCGGCGCCACCAGCGACACCTTCACTTTGACCAACGTGCAATCCGGCAATGCCGGCAGCTTCACCGTGGTCGTCACCAACGTTGCCGGCAGCGTCACCAGCACCGCCGCCACCCTGACGGTCAATGGCGTCAGCACGCCGGCGACGAGCACCGGGTCTTCCGGCGGTGGCGGAGGCGGCGGTGCGCTGCCGGCGTGGTTTGTCCTGGCCCTGGCGCTGCTCGGCGCGGCGCGTTGCATGCGCCACTGCGGCGTGCGGATCACGTAACCGGGCGCAGGCGATCGGATTCCGGCCGGGCCGCAAATCCGCCAGATGCGGTCGGAGGCCCGATTCGACGCCGATCGGCCATGTCCGCCCCAATCGGCTGGGCAAGAAAGTGCTCTTATCGCCCCGGCGCTCCAACTTAATGAAAATACCGGGCTTTTGACTCGCCGGCGGGTCCACCCCAGGCTGGGCTCAATGCACTCATCGCGGGTCGACCGAACCGGGCGAACGAGGAGCAATACCCCTGGGTACCTCTCGATGAAATCAAGGTGGGCGCGCGGCGCCCGTCTGTGCGCGTTGCTGCTGGCCGCCATGGGTTTTGCCGGCTCGACCGCGGCGGCCCCGGACGCCCCCCCCCGTGTTTCATATCCGGGCAGCATCAAGGAAATCCCCTTCACCGCCCAAGCGCCGGCTTCCGGACGACCGCAGCCGAAGATCGCGCGCTCCGCCCTGACGGCGGACGAGACCTCCGCGACGATGGAATTCGAGCTGGCGCTCCAAATGCGGAACTTCGCCGAGTTGCAGGCACGGGTCAGCCGCCGCGAGATCATTTCGCGGGAGGAGATGGCAGCAAAATACTTTCCGCCGGCCGCCGACTACGAGACTGTGGCGGCCTGGCTCGCCGCGAAGGGTTTCACGATCACGTATCGGGACGACAGCCATCTGGCCGTCTTTGCCCGCGGAACGGTGGACCAGGTGGCGGGCGTCTTCCAGACCACTTTTGCGCGGGTGGCCTACGACGACGCTGAATTCACCTCGGCGATCTCAGCGCCCAGCGTGCCCACCGCACTGGCGCCGGCGCTGCTGGGCATCAACGGCCTGCAACCCCACCTGCGCGCCCACAAGCTGCAATTCCTGCCCCAGGCGGTGATCTCGCCCCCGTATACGCCAGCCCAGATCCTCAGGACCTACAACGCCAACGCCGCCTACCTGAATGGCACCGGGCAAACCGTCGCGACGGTCATCGACACGTTTCCCAACGACTCCGATCTGACCGCTTTTTGGGCCCGGTACAATATCCCTGAATCGCTGGCCAACCTGACCAAGGTCCAAGTGATCAGCGGGGCGCTGCCGACCCCCAGCGGCGAGGAGTCGGTCGACGTCGAGTGGAGCACTGCCATGGCTCCAGGCGTCAAAATACGGGTTTATGCGGTCACGGAACTTCAGCCCGCGTTTCTCGATCAGGCCTACCAGCGGGTCTACGCCGACCTCGCCTCAAACCCCAGCTTGCACCAATTGATGCTCTGCTTCGGTGCGATTGAAAGCGACGTCACGGACTCCCAGCTCCGAGCGGAGGCACAAAACCTG